>CP039999.1:600000-856991 GCA_013099195.1 Candidatus Saccharibacteria bacterium oral taxon 488 | reverse complement strand
AATACCTTCCCCCTCGGAACTAGCTTGATGACTTTACTATAGCAAAAAATCAGACTTTTCCACAAGCACAGGCGCCATCATAAAATCTAGGGCCTCTCGAGGTGATTTTTCCACAACGATGAGCCACCTCTGTTAAATATGTGGAAAAAGCAGCGGAAGCAGTGGAAAGTTTATCCATGGCTTGCAAAAAATATCAAAAAAGGCTACACTAAATGACGATATGCCAAAGCGAACATTTCAACCACACAAGCGACATCGCGCCAAGACGCACGGTTTTCGAGCTCGTGTTTCGACCAAGGCTGGCCGCGCTGTCCTGAAGCGTCGTCGCCTCAAGGGTCGCGCTAAAATCGCTATCTAACTGTAAACTCCCGCCTCGCCTAACAGGGCGGGATTTTGCTATACTGGACCTATGTTACGTCACGTCAACCGATTTCATGGTCATGGTAGCCTGCGCTATGTCTATGCGCGCGGGCGGGCAATTCGCTCATCGCAGCTCACCATGAAATATATCGCCAATCCGCGCCGTCGCCATGGTCGGTTTTCGGTAGTGATTAGTAAAAAGGTGCTCAAATCCGCCGTTAAGCGCAATCGTGTTCGCCGCCGAATTTACGAAATTATCCGACTAGAATTGCCACATATTCGGGGTGGGTTTGATGTTGTTATTATGGTGTTTTCGCCGGAGGTGCTGGTGATGCCACATAGCGACCTAAGGACGGCAGTAAAACAACTCTTTTCACAGGCGGGGCTGTATAAATAGCGCCACCTCTGGTATAATGAGGACATGAACATGTTTGATGTGGTTATTGTGCAACCAATTTTTAACTTGCTGATGGCAATTTATGCGCTAATTCCAGGCGGCGACTTTGGGGTTAGCGTTGTATTATTTACAATAATTGTGCGTTTTCTCTTGTGGCCGCTGGTTAAGAAGCAGCTCCATCAAGCCAAAGCGATGCGCAAGATACAGCCCGAACTTGCCAAGCTGAACAAAAAATATAAGAGCAATCCACAGATGCGGGCGATGGCGATGATGGATGTGTATAAAAAGCATAACATCAAGCCGATGAGTTCTATCCTGGTACTTCTTATCCAGCTGCCGGTACTGATCGCGATTTACCGTGTGGTGCAGATATTCGTATTGCAGCGCTCAGAGCTCGCTAAGTACACATACGACGTAATGGAGCAGTGGGAGCCGGTCAGGCACTTGATCGCCAATCCAGATCACTTTAACCAGAATTTCTTGGGGCTGATGGACCTGACGAAGCAGGCGTTATCATCAAGTGGTGTATCAATTGGGTTGCTCATCCTCGCTCTGGTAGCTGCCGTTTTGCAATATTTATTATCAAAGCAGATGTCACCAAGTTCGGACAACAAGAAGCGGCTGCGTGATGTGCTGATGGAGGCGGGCGAGGGTAAGAACGCTGACCAAACTGAGGTTAACGCCATTGTTACACGCAAAATGATGAAGGTTATGCCGGCGTTTATGTTCCTTATTATGATCAGTCTGCCAGGAGCGCTGGCGCTCTACATGGCAACCTCAAATATCGCTGCTTATATCCAAAACGCCATTATTCTCAAGCAAGACGGGACAGAAATGCAGCAAATTGCCAGCGAAAAGCGTTCGCCAAAATCTACGAGCAAGTCTGCCGCATCAGCAAAAAAATCAAAAGCCGCTTCGCAACGAGCGGCCACAGCGACTGAGGCGAACATCACGCGGATAAAAGCGAAAGACTAAGGAGGATATATGGATCAAATCGCGACCATTGAATTTGTCAAGAAATACCTAGAGGACTTTTTGGCGTTCTTTGATCTCAATCTGGATGTCGATGTTAGCGTTGAAGACGATGTTATCAAGGCTGTTGTGCCATCGAGTGAGCGCAATAGCTTGCTGATTGGGCGGAATGCTGAGACGTTACGGAGTCTACAGACGGTGGTGTCAGCAATTTTGCGTAACCGTCAGGCGGCGCTGGTGCGGGTGAATATTGATATTGCTGATTATAAAAAGCAACACGCCGAAAAGATCGCCGACAAGGCGCGCGGCTGGATCGAAGAGGTGCGGCGGACGGGCGAGACGAAGATTGTTGAATTGAATTCGGCTGATCGCTGGGTAGTGCACCATGTGGCGAATGACTATAGCGATATTGAGACGCACTCTGAGGGCGAGGGCCGTGCACGGCACCTGGTGATTTCGCAGAAGAGCTCTTAATCTTTGAAGACAACATTGGTGTAGAGCAGGTAGTTCCAGATGAGGCTGGCGACCGTGGCGATGAGCTTACTGGCGAATAGTGCTGTCGGCTGACTGAAATTAAAGCTAATGAAAATTGGCGCGAGTAGCGCAATAATGATCGTCTGAATTACCCAGAGACCAAACAGGGTGACGAGGGCAAAGAGGAGTAGTTGTTGGCGAACGTTGCCGGTGCGTGAGCGAAAGGTGAATGATCGATTGGCGACAAAGCTGAAACTAAAGGCGATGGTTGTCGAGATAATGTTGGCTAATTCTTTCGGCGTGCTGATAAACCAGGTCAACATAAACAACACACCAAAATCAATGGCGGTGTTGATGGTGCCGATGAGGAGGTAGCGGAGCTTGGTGGCGTGTTTGGTGATGTAGTGTTTGAAACGAGCCATAATGATAAGTATAACCCATAAACCCTAGTTGGTGCGATGTTTTTTAGCGGCAATGGCCTCCTTGAAAGCAGCGATGAGGCGATCAGTATTATTCTGCCAGGAAATAGCATTGAGATGAGCTTGAGCCGCAGTTTTCATATCAAGGCGTGCTTTTTGTGGGTCAGCGATGATAGAGAGTATTTTTTTCATGAAGTCGTCGGGATTTTTAGACTGAGCGTAAAGAACCGCATTTCCACCAGCCTCGCGGAGCACAGGAATATCGGAGGCAACAACCGGCGTACCGCTAGTTAGCGCCTCAGCAACCGGCATGCCGAACCCTTCGTAAATGGAGCTCATGCAAAAAAGGTCTGCTTGCTGATAAAATGCAGGCACGTCTTCTTGGGGGATGTAGCCCGGACGGATGACGTGTTCACCCGCGGCCTGGGCTTCAGCAATGGCACGCTCAGTCGCGTCGGTCTTCCAGCCCTTACCGCCAGCTAAAACTAATGAATACTGCTTGCGGACCTTTTCCGGCAGGGCACGAAAGGCGGCGATCATCGTCGGCAAATCTTTACGCGGTTCGAGATTGCCGATTGAAAAGATATACCGCTTGGTTGGTAAGTTATATTTGGCGGCAACGTCGATTGTACCCGGTTGAGAATAAATTGAGTCGGCTGGTATTGGTGTGACGATAATTTTTGAGGCTGGCACACCGTATTCAGCGATGATTTCCGCCTTGACCGACTCCGAGACAGTAATGATAAGGTCTGCTATTCGGGCCGCATGAGCGACGCGGCGGCGTAAATGGGCTAAATTACGCTGTTCAATCGTTTCAGGAAAATAAAGATAGCCAAGGTCGTGAATGACAACGGCAGTAATAGCTGCCTTACTGGTTGTCCAGCGGTCGAAATTCGGAAAAATCGCGACATCAACAGGTGAAGACAGCAGGTCGTACGGTAACGGTAGACCGTAACTCTGGAGCTTAGCAAATAGCCGCTGCGGCATGAGCGTATGTTTTTCGTGCTTAACCTGGTCGTCTAGGACGGGATCTCGGTGCTTGCTTAGAAAATTAAAATAAAACGCTGAAACTTCAGTCCCCGGCGGCGAGTAACGAGCCAGGCTATTGGTTAACATGCGGATGTAATGACCAACGCCGGATATATTGGGAGCGGTGAGGGCAGCAGTTTCAACACGAATCTTCATAGGCATATTATAACCCGTTTTCATATAAAGGAATAAATTGCGTTTTGACGATGGTATGAAAAACAAACGAGGCGAGATATTGACGGCGGGCAGCGGTGGCTAGATGTGCGCGAAGCCTGGAATTAGAATATAGCTGCTCCATGGCATCATGTAGCGCCACTGAGTTCTTTGAGGGGACGAGGAGGCCGGTCTTATTATGATGAATAATCTCCGGATTGCCACCAACGTCAGTGGCGATAATTGGTAGCTGTAGCATGCTGGCCTCAACGAGTGAAACACTAAACCCCTCGTGGTATGTTGGATGAAGATATACGTCAGCGGCGGCAACTTCAGGGAGGGGGTCTGTTTGGTGGCCGCGAAAAGTAACCGGTAACCCTGTGGTCTGTTTCTCAAACCGTGAACGATCTGGTCCGTCACCGATCAGAATGAGGCGCGTGTTGTGATGTGTAGCGTGAAGTCGTTTGAATGCAGCGATTGCTTCACTAATTCCCTTATCAACAACCAGACGGCCGGCAATACAGAACGTGAACAGGCGGCTTTTGATGGGTGCGTGTGGTGGCTTCTGGTCGTTGACACCATTATAGATAACGGTTAATTTGTGATGAATTGGTGAGGTTGACGGCAGATTATCAGAGACAAGGCGGCATTCACTCTGGCTAACGAGGGTAATTGCGTCGGCAAAGCGTGCCGCCCAAGCAACCAGCTTACCAGTCGGGTTTTTATACCATACGCCGAGCTGTTTCCAGACATGCTTGAGGTCAGCGTGGTCGGTCCAGATAACGCGAGCACCGATAAGCTTACCAGCGATTGACCCGGCAATAAAATCATCCTTACTCTGCAGGTGAACAACGTCAGCTTTGTAGCGATGAAATTGGATAATATAATACAAAGTGAGTAGCAGCTGCCAGAGTATATATAGTGGTGTTAATACAACTCGCCGGCCGCTCCAGTTTTGTTGAGACCACCACCAAGAGCGGCGATAAGTCAACCGTTCGTGCTTAGCGTAGTCACAGAGTGTCATGTGGTGACTAAAAATAACCGGCAAATGGCCCAGCTCTCGTAGCTCCTGAGCTAAGAACACTGGAAATCGCTCGCCACCACCAAAATCATGAGGTGCGGCATTTCGTACGATAACAACTCGTAACCGATTCATTTTACAAGTATATATCTTTTTGGTGTAATTTGGTATAATCAGGGAGTGAAACATCTCTTTGGTAATGAAAAAAATCGGGCAATTTTGCGCGCGATGGTCAGCACGGACTTTAAAGTTCGCTACCAAAACTCTGCCCTCGGGTACGTGTGGTCACTCCTGAAGCCGCTGTTCATATTCGGCATTTTATATGTATTGTTTACCTATGCGTTCCCACAGGGCAGTAAAGGGATTGAATATTTTGGCGTCTGGTTATTAGTTGGCGTCGTGCTATGGAATTTTTTCTCTGAGGCAACGATGGTAGGTACTCGTTCGGTAGTGGAAAATGGGCAACTAATTCGTAAAGTAGCAATCCCGAGACACCTCCTGGTGGTTGCTAGTTCTGTCTCGGCGCTGATCAACCTTGGTCTCGGGATGGTTGTGGTGATAATTTTTGCGCTACTGAGTGGTTTGATGCCAACCTTGTTATGGTTGTTGTTAATCCCAATAATTGCCCAGTTATTTTTGCTATCAATTGGCCTATCTCTGCTACTCTCGGCACTCTACGTAACGTTTCGTGATATCGCGTATATCTGGGAGATTTTGTTGCAGGCTGGGTTCTATGCCAGTGGTATCATCTTTGCCATCATCTATATGCCTGCAGTTATCCAGAAGGTGGCGTTTTTAAACCCAGTCACACAAATTATTCAGGATGCTCGGCATGTACTCATGCCCAATAATTCAGCCTCTCAAACGATTTGGCAGACGTTTCACAACCCGTTACTATGGTTCATCCCGATCGCGATAACCCTTGGGCTGTTTGGGCTGGGGTGGTGGTATTTCCAGCGTAAGCAACGTTCATTTGCGGAGGATATTTAGATGACAAGACCGGCTATTGTAGTCAAGGATATACACAAAGAGTTTGTACTGCCGCAGACTAAAAACTCAAGCATTAAACATGCCTTCGTTAACATTATCAAGCGAAACAAAAAGACCGTCCAGAAAGTACTAGACGGGGTTAGTTTTACTGTTAATCAGGGCGATTTTTTCGGCGTTGTTGGTCGGAATGGCTCGGGAAAAAGTACCATGCTTAAAATTCTCGCCGGTGTATATCAACCGACGAGCGGTAGTATTCAGCTACATGGTAAGCTGACACCATTTATTGAACTGGGTGTTGGCTTCAACCCGGAGCTGTCTGGCCGAGACAACGTTTTTTTGAATGGAGCGCTACTTGGGTTCACTCGTAAAGAGATGGAAGCAATGTATGATGAGATCGTTGCCTTTGCTGAACTTGAACCGTTCATGGATCAGAAGCTAAAAAATTATTCGTCGGGTATGCAGGTACGATTGGCGTTTTCGGTAGCAATTAAGGCGCGTAATGATATTATGATTTTTGATGAAGTGTTGGCTGTCGGTGATGAGGCGTTTCAGCGCAAGTGTATTGATATATTTGAGCAGTACAAGGCAAGTGGCCAGACGGTTGTTCTGGTTACCCATGATATGGAAACAGTCAAGAAGTTTTGTAATCGTGCCGTACTAATCCAAGACGGCACAATTATCAAAGAGGGAGACCCAGTGCAGGTGGCTGACGAGTATAGTCGGCTCAATCAAGCAGTGATTGACGCAAGTATTGATAGAAATCGGCAATATACTGGTGAAAATGTTGATGTTACGATCCGCGGCGCGACAGGTAAAAAACAGCGCAGCTTTAAAGTTGGCGAGACTATCTCGTTTGATATTGCTTGGCGTCACGATAAGACGCGAGCAATCATGGTTGATTTGTATCGGAAGGACAGTGATTTAATATCGAATTTTATTACTAATCGTGAGGGATTCGCTGAGCTACCGAAAGACAAAAAACTGACACTCGATATCGAAGCAAACTTGGGTCCGGGGTCGTACTATGTTGATGTTAATCTCCTCAATCACGATGGATCAGTAAAATACGATGTTGCGTATCGTGCCGAGGAGTTCACAATTACGAAGGATTTTTCAGCGGTTGGACAGTCATTTGGTGGACTCACACTGATCCCGCGGCAGTGGCACCATGACCATAAATAGACAAAGCATAGCCCGTCTAGCGGTTTAATAACAAATTTAATATCCTGCACTATTAAACCGCTGTTTTTGCTTTTCGACGTGATGGTTGTAGTTTAATCTTAATAATATCAAGTCCCCACTTAACAACGATCTTGGCGGCAGTGCGACCAGTTGATGCTACGTTCCAGAGTTGATGAAGTCCCTTGCTGATCTTTCCCTTTTGAAGCATGCGATAGCCAATGCGCATGAGCACAAAGGTGTAGGCGTGCTTGTGGCTAATTCCAAAATCATGGTTGATTGGATTTTTGAGATAATAGGCGAAGGCGCGTTTAATATCGGCACGGCTGGTGACCGTCGGTTGAATATTGTCCCAATTACGATGAGAAAATTTCTTAGCAAGATTGTTTTGCTCATCGCGCCTTCTTGCCGAAATACTGCCGTCACTGATGCGATAGCGAAAAATAGGGTAAGGTACGTTGGCAAGTTCACCATGTTCGGCAAATTTACTAAACAGGTCATAATCCTCGGCTGGACAGGTGTCAGGGTAAAGACCAGCATCAAGTGCTGTCTGACGGCGATAAATGACCGATGAATGGCAGAATTGATTAAAAATGCAAAGACCGAGTCTAATATCTTCATTGCGAGCAACATTAAAAATAAAACCAGTCGGCACGCTATCTTGATTCATGATCTCTGCGCCACCGCCAACCAGAACTAGGTTTTTATTTGCTTCAAGCATAGCGACTTGAGTCCTGAGCTTGTGCGGTAGCCACTCATCGTCGCCATCAATACGGGCAATGTAGGTACCACGCGCTTCGGTAATGCCGTGGTTGAGTGAAGCCACGAGGCCGCTGTTTTTTTGATTAATGAGGCGGATGCGGTCATCTTCCTTTTGGAGGCGCTGAACAATTTTTTTTGTATTATCGGTCGATCCATCATTAATAATGAGGTACTCAAAATCGGTAAAATCTTGTGACAGCACGGAGCGAATTGAGGACTCAATATATGTTTCGTCATTATAGGTAGCGGTAATAATTGACACCAATGGTGGTTTAACTTGGGATTTCTGTGCTTTCATACGGGATATTATAGCATCTTTATTGGCAAAAATATTGAAAACCCAACGATTAACTGTTATGCTTAAGCTGATAGGATAAAACAGGGGAAACAACACTATGCGAGTTAAACAAACACCGTCAAAGAAGACCAGGGCTATAATCATTAGTTTAGTGAGCGTGGTCCTCGTGATTGCTATTGCGGCGGTTGTTTATGTGGTAACGCGGCCACAACAAACAGAGCGGGCCAAGGATGATGCTAATTCGTCCCGAGCAAAGGAAAATAACAGCAACAAAGACGGCAATAAGAAAGTTGACGACAGTAAGACGAAGCCAGAAGAGCGCGATGGTCGCAGCTCCGATAAGCCAGCCGGTCCTGGCGAGCAACGCGGTTCAAAACGAGCAGTGACGCCAATCGTAAGTGGTTACGGTCTGAGTGGTGATCGCCAGCATCTACAGATTGATGGCGGCGTTAACGCTATTGTCGAAAATGGTGGCAGCTGTACCTTCACGGTCTACTGGTCTGGTGGTCAAGTTTCGCGCCAAACTGGCGCATACGCTGGTCCGAGCTCGACGAATTGTCGGATGGCCGAGATTCCACTGTCAGAATTACCATCGGGCACTGACATGTCAATTAAAGTTACTTACTCATCGAGTGCATATGTTGGAGAATCTACAAATGGGCCGTCGTTCCGCAAGGAGGGGTTACGATGATTCAGTTACAGAATATGAAACCGTCCTGGCTAAAGCGTGTCGGATATACACTGGCCGTCCTTGGTGTTGTTGGCCTAGGGGTTGTCTTCTGGCCAAAAACAGGGGCGTTGTCGCCATGGAGCCCTGGGCGAATTATTGATGACAATGTTTTTTATGACACCAATACATTTTCAAGTGTTCAAGACATCCAAAACTTTATCAACAGTCATACGCCAGCCTGCGATACGTGGGGAACTGGGCCGTCCGAGTATGGCGGAGGTACGCGAGCGCAATATGCAGCCAAACGCGGTTGGCATGGGCCACCGTATGCCTGCCTGCGTGATTATCATGAAAATCCAAGCACGAAAGAAACCTCATTTGAAAAAGGAGGCGGCTGGTTTGCTGGCGGCCTGTCGGTGGCCAATATTATTTGGAATGTATCAAAAGAATTCGGCATTAATCCACAAGTAATGCTGGTGACACTAAAGAAAGAACAGGGGTCGTTATTTACTGATGTCTGGCCACTCAAGAGTCAGTACAAGTATGCTATGGGCTTTGCTTGTCCGGACAGCGGACCAGGTAATACAGCGAATTGTTCAAATGAGTATGCTGGCATGTACAATCAATTGCGGATGGCGGCGCGCCAATTCCGGCTATATACTAATCGGCCGGGTGAATATCGCTACAAGGCTGGTCGGTCAAATTATATCCAGTATAACACAAACGCAGCCTGCGGCGGCTCATGGGTATATATCGAGAATCAAGCAACAGCTAATTTGTATAACTACACCCCATATCAACCAAATCAAGGTGCGCTCAACGCCTATCCAGGGACGGCCCACTGTGGAGCATATGGCAATCGTAATTTCTGGCGCTTCTTTAATGAATGGTTTGGTTCGCCGCTGAAATCTGTGCGAATTGAATCGCCGTTGTCAGTGAGAACGGAGGGGACCGGGTCAAAACTATTTACAGACATGACAATCACGGCATCATTCACTATCCGTAATGCTACAAATCAGCGTCGCGATCTAGGCACTATGGCGATAGCTGCCCGCGACAGTAAGTGGAATAACCACGATTTTGGCAGTCAGCGGGTTGTTCTTGAGCCATGGCAGACATATACCTACCGAGTGACAACTAAGTTAACGAAAGAGGAGGATTATAAGTTCTGGATCACAAATTACCGTGAGGGCAACGGTTGGAGTAACAATTATCCAGAATCAGCTCCGGGCTATAGTCGTGAAGTGTCAACGTTCGTGCAGACGGCGCCAACAGTAACTTCTCCAGTAACTATTCAGAACCAACGAACCCACGTCGGGCAATCAACGCGGATTCGCTTCACGGTTAAAAACAATAGTCCGAAGCCAGTTGACCTCGGTTATTTTGGCGCGGCAATTACTAGTCCGAGTGGACGAAATGCTGACGCTAGTTTTGATACAGTCAACAGCCTTGCGCCGGGTGCAACCTATGCCTATGACCGGGAGTTTATTCCGCGGGAAAGCGGTATATACAAGGTGCGAATTAGCGGCACTCTCGACAAGGGGACGACCTGGACCGAGGCGCAGTATCCGGTGCCAACGCCGGCTAGTGCTGGTAACCGGGCGCAGTTCACCATCCTCCCCAATCCCACTCTCACCCAGGGTATCACTTTCTCCAACCCCTCTCCACGTGCCGGTGAGCCAGTCACTACCACCTTTAAGATCAAGAACTTTGCCAGCCAACCCATCACTACCACTAACCGCACCTGTCTCATTATGCGCAACCAACATGGAGCAAACTATGATCTCGGCTGCCTCCAACCAACCACCATTCAACCTGGTCAAGAACAAGAATTCAAGACCACTCGTTCCTTCCCAGTTGGTGTCTACCGCGCCTACTTCTCCACCTTTGACGGCCGTACTTGGCACGAATATGCTGCTCCACCGCTTGAGACTGGTAATGAGGCGGTGAAGGGAGAGATGAGGGTGCTGCAAGATGTCGTTATGTCGCAGGGATTATCGATAACGCCAGCGCGAGCGCGTGCTGGTGACAAGCTGACCGGCTCATTCACTCTGCGTAATCTTAGTTCGGCGGTGTCGCAGACTGATCAGCGCTTGTGCTACATTATTCGGGGTCCACGTGGCGAAAATCATGACCTTGGTTGTCAGTCAACAAAGGGAATTGCCCCACATGGTAGTGTGCAGTTTTCGCTCAGTCGTCCTTTTGACAAACCGGGCACGTATAGAGCCTTCTTTGCACTATACGACGGTAGCCGTTGGCATGAGGGGGCAGCACTGCCGGGGGTGACTGGCAAGGAGGTAACCAGCTTATCGTTCACCATCCTCCCCAATCCCACTCTCACCCAGGGTATCACTTTCTCCAACCCCTCTCCACGTGCCGGTGAGCCAGTCACTACCACCTTTAAGATCAAGAACTTTGCCAGCCAACCCATCACTACCACTAACCGCACCTGTCTCATTATGCGCAACCAACATGGAGCAAACTATGATCTCGGCTGCCTCCAACCAACCACCATTCAACCTGGTCAAGAACAAGAATTCAAGACCACTCGTTCCTTCCCAGTTGGTGTCTACCGCGCCTACTTCTCCACCTTTGACGGCCGTACTTGGCACGAATATGCTGCTCCACCGCTTGAGACTGGTAATGAGGCGGTGAAGGGAGAGATGAGGGTGCGCGAGTAGGACGGACAATTATCGCTTAAGCATACGCCTAACTTCTGTCAAAAACCTTTTTTGTGAAAAATCACGTAGCGCCTGCTTTCGTAGAGATTGGGCGTTGGCAAACGCTGTCTTGGGATTGTCCAGAACAACAGTTAACGCATCAGCGTAGGCTTTTGGATTGGTGATATCGTCAACAATCTGTCCATATGTACCAACAAAGTCTGCTACTCCACCAACGCGTGCTGCTACTAGGGGCAATCCGCGCAGAGCTATCTCAATTGGCGTATTTGGCATGCCGTCAAAGAGCGATGTATAGAGAAAGACGTCATAGTTATCAACAGGTAGTGACGGTATACCGTTAAAGCCGCCGCGGTAATGAACCCGTGGATGTGACGGTAGTTTATGGGTGGGAAACTCGCTCGATGCGTCACCGTACATATCAACGTGGACATCACCCGGCAACAAATCAGCAATGGCTGCGACTAATTGAGGTAATTTCTCTGGTGATAGGCGGGACGCCCAAAGAATACGCCTTTGACCAGCCAACTTTGCTATTGGTGTATACATACTGCTATCAAGTGGTTGATGATGAACAGTGATTGCATCCGCGTCATAAGCATATTCGTTAACCCACATTGACTTGACGGCCTCGTTGTCGGTGGTTATCTCGGCCAGCAGGTGATAAACTTGCGGCAGGTGACTGTGCGAAAAACCAAATATTCGTCCAGTTTCATCGGTGCTTTGGCTATAGGACGTAGCAATAACTTTTTTGCCGGTGGCCTTGATATACACTGCGTGATCTCGCACAAAATCATAGGCTAGCTCTGAGTTGAGAATATGGAGTATGGGCGCATGAATATTCTCGATTAATTGTTCTAGCAGTCTATATTTTTGTTCTATCGGGAAAAATCGAGTAATTGTCCCAAACGGCACGAAATCTACGTCGATGTTAAGTCGTGGTCGCCACTCTGAGTAATTAGCGTCAACTTCATTTGTGGCAATAACCAAAACTTTCTTGCCGAGTGACGCAGCGGTGTTGGCGTAGTTAAGAGCAAATAGATCAGCACCGCCACGCTTGAGCCACGGTACGAACAACACATAATCATACCTATCGTTTCGTAAATCACGACACATTTGCCAGTACGCCAAGCCAACACGATAATGATCATCGGTAATTGTGTGGTATACTGTCGGTAATGGATGTGGTGGAAAAATTAGTTTCTCAATATGATGTAATGCTCGCCATTCAGCATCAAGCCACGCTGGTAGCACCTCGGTCGCCGGTGTCGATTTCTTCTTTTTGAACGCATTGCGTCCGCGTCGGATAATTGCCAGCGGGCGCTTAACCAATCCTAGTGGAATGCGAGAACGAATCAGCAGTTCTTTGATGGTATTTTTCGTTTGGCGCCGCTGCTCTGAGGCAGGCGTGGCAACCGAGTCAAGCTTGATGGTACGAAAGTGCGATGGACTAAAGAGGGCGTGGGCGCGGAGCACTGAGCGGCTAGTTTTTTGGCGTGCCCATTCCGAGCCAGTGGCCTTACGGCGAACAAAGATAGCGGTTTCCGGGATGAGGACATTTTTGATACCGTGCTGGATGAACTGACAGCTCATAAACCAATCCTCGTAGCCATATCCGGGGCTATTTGGTGTATATGGGAATTGGCGAAGTAAAGTACTTGGCGCAATAATGACCGAGTTCCATCGTCCCGAGAGTACGCTCAGTAGCGTATCACGATCTTTATTGGTGTGGCCAACTTTTTCAACGATGGCATTTGCTCCTTCAAACTCAATAGTGTATGCGCTATGAGCAACATATTTACCATAGGGGTGGGCCGTTAAAAATTGCACACTATCGCGTAACCAGTTGGCACTCATCAAATCATCGGCGTCGATAAACGCAATAAAACGGCCACGTACTTTGGTGATGGCACTGTTACGAGACTTAGCAAGGTCGCCATGATTCCATTGGTGTATATCTATCGGCAGGGCGGTATAATTACTGAAGTAGCGAATAGTTTCTTCATCACCGCGGTCGATTGATACAATTATTTCGTAGGAAATATCGCTATCACAAAGCAGACTAACAGCACGCTCAATGGAGCGCATAGTTTTGTGGGCAACGAGGCCTTCGTGGTGGGCGGTGACGATGATGGATAAAAGTGGTTTCATGACGCTATTATAGTTTAGGTGATTGCTTTAGTCTATCGTTAAATTATGATACTATATGGTAAGTATTATGGAGAGAAAAAAGAGCATACTGTTTTTTAGCGTTGTTTGGGTGGTTTTGTTTTTATCTTTCTTTGGCAATGTTTTTGGAGTCGGTTTGTGGCGCGAATGGTTTGATGGCTTTCAGCGTGACTCATCGGCTATAGTAGAAAAGACGGCTCGTTGCAAGGAAAAATCTGGTTATAGCGGGCCGCTAATCGTTGCTAAAAATGAAGATTATAATTCAGTCATGATGGCTGAAGATTGCGACGCCAGTCTGCTCAAACCTTATGCTTCACAATATGGTCTACAGGCGAGAATAATTACCGCGCTAGCACCAAAGGACAATGCAAAACTACCGTCATATTTTAAGAAGGTTAATGTAGTTCTATCTGCAGCCATGGCGGCCCTTATGGCACTTGTAACCCTTAGAGTCAGGAAGTTGTTTGGCCTTGTTGCCGCAGCAGTATTCGCGACACTGGTTGCATTTAGTCCGTGGGTTGTCGGCTATGCGCAAAATATGTATTGGATAGAGCCACTCATGTTTGCTCCGTTTGCCTTTGCCTTTCTGAGTTACTCATACTGTAAGTCATCGAAGAAAATGTGGCTATTCTACCTCGGTGAAACCATATTGCTATTCTTAAAACTTTTGGGCGGCTATGAGTATATATCAACAATTGCTATATCTGTACTTGTACCAATCATATTCTTTGAACTCGTCAATAATAAACAAAAAGTTATCAGCCTGTGGAAGCACGCCGTCATGACATGTGTCGTGGTTGTCGTGGCCTTTGTTGGTGCGTACGCAACCAACTTTATGGCACTCTCTGATTACTATCACTCCTCAGACACCGCTCTCAAGATGATTAATGAGCGGGCATCGGAGAGAGGGCTTTCGGGAATTAGAAAGATGCGAACACATGCTGTTGGTAACTTAAAGACGCTTCTACCTGAATCATATGAATTTGCCAATCGATTTATTAACATGGAGGAGCTAGCGAAAGATAGAGGCTCAACATATCAGTATCTAGCAATAAACGCAGGTAACTATGTACTATTGCCGGCACTGAGCTTGCCGCTGTTACTCAAGGGTATGGTTGGTGAGATCGTTCAATCAGTACTTGTTTGGGTACTTGTGGGGTATTTAGTGTTATTCTATCTTAAGAGGCGACACCCGTCTTTCAAGTATTATCGTTCATTCCTATGGTCGTTACACATTTCATTAGCTGGGGCACTGAGTTGGTTAATTCTTATGCCTGGACATGCTTTGCCTCACGCCCACATTAACGGTATCGTATTCTATATGCCGCTGCTTCTGTTTGTCTATATGGTAGTTGGCTTGTATATTGGTAACATAGTTAAAAAACGGAGAAAACGTGCGTAACAAAACGGTGATAATTGGCGGTGGTTTTTATGGATTGAGTGTAGCGCTGTACCTGTACGACACCCTGGGCGTCAAGAATATCGATATTTTAGAAAAAGAAAAACAGACAATGACTCGGGCGTCATATGTTAACCAAGCCAGGGTACACAATGGCTATCATTACCCGAGAAGTATTCTAACGGGATATCGTTCAGCGGTTAATTTTCCACGCTTTACGAAACAGTTTGGGGCGGCAATTCATTCAGATTTTAATAAATATTATGCTGTTGCCAAGCATCTATCCAAGGTTAATGCACATCAATTCAAGAATTTTGCGGATAAGATTGAGGCAGATATAGCGGTAGCTCCGCTAAACATTCAAAAAATGTTTAATAAAAATCTCATTGAAGAAGTCTTTAAGGTTAAAGAATATGCCTTTAATGCCCACGCCCTGAGGGATGACTTACTACGGCAAATTAACGATCGTCCGGGGATAACGCTTCACACGGGCTGTCGCGTTACGATGATTGATGAAATGCCAGATGGGCTGTGCGTTGTCACTGATGGTGGCGAATTCAGGGGTGACTTTGTGCTAAATTGCACGTATGCTAACATCAACACGCTCCATCGTGCATCAAATATACCACTTGTTGGACTGAAACATGAAGTTACAGAAATGTGTTTGGTGAGCTTGCCAGAGCACCTAAAGGACTTTAGTATTACGGTGATGGATGGTCCATTTTTTTCCATTATGCCATTTCCTTCCAGGGGATTATATACACTCTCTCATGTCAGGTATACGCCGCACGAGTCATGGATCGACAACGAGGATACGCCGGCTGAGAAAATTGACACACATGCGTATCTTGACAAAAGTTCTTTCCAGAGCAATTACAAGCAAATGTATAACGACGTGGTGCGCTTTATCCCTGCCCTCAAGGATATGAAATATGAGGAGTCGATCGTTGAGGTAAAAACAGTGCTCGTTAAGAGCGAAGATGATGATAGCCGTCCCATTTTGTTTAAGGCCAATTTGGGCTATGATGGGTATGTTTGTATAATGGGCGGTAAGCTAGATAATATTTACGATGTGTACGAGGAGTTAGACAAGCTATATGGCAAAAAATAGTTCAACTAAGACAAATGAAAAATCGAACAAACAAGATATCTTTGTATCGGTTATTGTTGTAGCGCGCGACTTTGATGATTTTCCCGACTATTGTCGCAGGCTCTCACAGAGATTAATGGGTAGCTACACAAATTATGAGATTATAATTGTCGATAATGATTTGAGTCAAAATAGTGTGATTGCTGTCAGCGGGCTTCTCGATGAACTGCCATGTATGCGGCTTATCCGCCTCTCTCGACAATACACATATGACATCGCCATTATTGCTGGTCTCGAAGGGGCGATTGGCGATTATGCGGTAGTAACTAATCCCGCTATTGACGGCATAGAGGATGTAGTGAACATTGTTGAGGCGAATAAAAAACACGATATTGTACAGGGTGTTGCCGACATAACCACAAAGCGCCTTCTGTCAAAATCTGGTATCGGTCGCAGGTTGTTTTATTGGTATAATCGCAAATACATCAATATAGATATTCCACTACAAGCAACATATCTTATATCTCTCAATCGTCGCGCCATACGAGCGATAACCCTATCGACCAGACACGACAGTCATATCAGGCACATGATAAGAAGCATTGGTTATTCATATGCTGAATATAAATATTCACCCCTAGTCGATCCTATGAAAAAGCATGGTTTTGGACGAGGAACATTAGAGGCGCTTGATATTATTACCAGCCACTCCACTCAGCCACTTCGCTTTATGTCATGGGTTGGGTTCTTCGCCAGTGTCGTGAATATGGCGTATGCTATTTATGTCGTGGTCATAGCCTTTACGAAAAAGAATGTTGCGGAGGGCTGGGTATCGACGTCACTTGAATTGTCGGGAATGTTTTTCATCCTATTTTTATTTATGGTGATTCTGTCCGAATATATTGGCAAGATATTAGTGGAATCACGGCGGGATGCTCGGTATTATGTGCTTGATGAGCTAAGTAGTACAACGTCACTAGCAAATGCAGAAAGGAAGAATATTACATCATGACAAAAACCCCTATAGTCAATAAACAAGATCATATTCGTCAAGACCATCCGGAGTGGGAGTTTCCAGACTTTGAAGTTAATGAGATAAACAAAAAAAAGCACAGGTATTGCGTGTGTGTTTTCGTAATCAATGAAGGAGAGCGAATTCAGAAGCAGCTGCAAAAAATGAAGCCGCTAGCAAAGCAAATTGACATTGTGGTAGCCGATGGCGGCAGTACTGATGGTTCGCTTGAAACTGACTTTTTGAAATCTCAAGATGTGCGCGCTTTATTAACGAAAAAAGGCAAGGGCAAATTAAGCGCACAGATGAGAATGGCGTTTGCCTGGGCTCTTTCTGAGGGTTATGAAGGAGTGGTTGTTGTTGACGGTAATGGCAAGGATAGTATAGAGAGAATTCCTGATTTTATTAAGCTGCTTGATCAGGGATATGACCATATTCAGGGTTCACGGTTTATACCGGGCGGCAAGGCGGTAAATACGCCGCTTTCTAGAGAGATAGGTCTTCACCTGATCCATGCGCCGCTGATAAGTCTTGCGGCTGGTAAGAGGCATACCGATACCACAAATGGATTCCGCGCCTACAGTGCAAAGCTACTTAAAGACCCAGATATTGCTGTATTCCGTGATATATTTCAAACCTATGAGCTTCATTACTATCTTGCTATCGAGAGTAGCCGCCGCAAACAATATAAAACGGCCGAAACGCCAGTGGTACGAACGTATCCGAAGAAAGGTAAAACACCAACAAAAATTAGCCCCATTAAGGGAAATATGCACGTTCTGAAGGTGTTGTTCTATGCGGTTGCCGGAAAATATCGCAAACATAAAAAATAGCCTCTCAAAATTTCACATCCAGTCTGCGTTGGTAGCAGCAGGTATGCTAATGCTGCTCGTCATCGTTTTCTATCCTGGATATATGTCGCCCGACTCCATTAGCCACCTTGAGCAAGCCACGGGCGTAGCTCGCCTCACTGATTGGCATCCGCCAGTGATGACGCGACTATGGGGGCTTTTGATTGGGGTAACTGGCCATATTTCATCTATGCTGATTTTTCAGCTAGTGCTGCTTGTCGCGGCTATGTTTATGCTGTCGATTCTCGTATATCGGCACACTCGTAACCGAGCATGGGCTCTTTCTGTCTACGTGATTGTACTACTGCCTAATATAATGAATATTGCTGGCGTGATATGGAAAGATGTTCAGATGGCATTCAGTTTAACATTGGCGATACTCCTCATATGGTTCATCATAACTAGTAAAAAATCACTAGGACGCATTGCTATGTGTGGTATCGTCGGACTGGCGCTGCTATTGATTCTCTATGCTGGCATCTTACGGCATAATGCATTGTTTGCGGTGCTGCCCATTCTGTTTGTATTGCCGAGCTTGTTAACCAAGCGACTTCACGCATGGAGCGGTCTTGCTAGTGTAATAATTGGTTTAGTGGTAACAATTGGTGCTACCATTGTCATTAATCAGCCTAGTGAAAAAACTCATCCAATTACCGCTGTGCAGCTTGACGATATAGTTCACGTCGCTAATCTTGAAGGAGAACATCACAGCAGGTGGTCTATGTATAAAAAAATTCATGACACCTGTCGCGATAAAACAAAAGATATTATGAATTCTTATATCATATGTACAACGGCCGCCCAGCGAGAAGCACTCAAAAACGAACATCAAGGTGTATTTAATGATTGGCTATCGACGATCATAAGACATCCAATAAAATATGTATCATATCGGTTGGCGACTTTTTCGATATTTATCTTTCCGCAACCAGAGCGTATGTATATTTTTCAGCCTGGAATTGAGCAAAACCAGGTCGGCGCCGCGGTAAAGAATGAATATGCCGTTAGTGGCCTAGCAGCATATGTTAAAGGCGGCGCTCAGGCGAATATCCCTCTGATTTTTCAGCCGTGGTTGTATGTTGCTGTCCTTGTATTTATTTACTATACGAGCAGAAGAATACGAGAACAGGTACGGCGACACTTTATCCGCGCGGTGGCTTTGTCGGGTCTTATATATATCGTGGCATACTTTCCTGTGGCCGTGGCGGTTGATTATCGGTATATTTATTGGTCGGTTTTTGCGACAATGGTGTCCGGATTATTCACGATAATATTAAGCCGATCGAAGAAAGAAGGCCGCCGCTCGTAGCTAGCGTTTATTAATCCCTTCGCATTTATTAGCGTTATGTAGGCAAAAGTTACTTTGATAGATGTACAGGTTGTTTTGGGTGGTGACCTCGCGGTAAGATACGTCTTGTATTTCCAGGGAAGCCCCCGGTATCAAACTATAAACTTTTGGCGAAATTCGTATGGATGAATCATTTGATGCCAGTGCCACAGGGAAGCTCCAGCTCGTGTCGTATTGTGGTAGCGACACAGGATGTTTTTGTAGTGATGATCCAGATAATTCTAGGAGGTATCTCGGTAGTTTAGTGGTCATGGGTAGAACACTTCTAGCACTGTAGCGAACTGATACTTCAAACACGCGTATGTTGCTTGCAGTGCCAGTGGTAATGACATAATCTCCGTTTGCGTCTTTTTGTACGTGGTGTTTCGGATAGCTCGTCTTTTTCTGTGCCGCAGTACCCGCCCGGCGTTTCCACAAAACATGAGAATCATTTGTAGCAATGATAGTGTAGTTATCCTGAAGATCCTTATAAAATGCCCAGTGACGAGTCCACAGCCACTCCTCATATTTAAAATATGAGGGATTTAGGGTTATGACGTAATCAGGCTTTTGTGTTATAAAATCTTGAGTGTAGTGATTTCTTCTGGCGGGGCCTAGGGCGTGTATAATATAGTCTTCACCCCCTGAAGATCCATTCTTCTGTTGGCGAATCGAATCATAAATACTGGTGTAGGTAGACCAGACACGTGCCCCCTTTTCAATATGTGGAGCAAAGGCCTCGAGGCGCTTCCTCCAGGCGGTGCTGATATATTCAGCATCATCAGTAGAATGCCTGGCCTTTTTTGACTCGGTAATAATGTGTCTTAGCGGCATCCAATCAATTTTTTGTAGAAATACCGCAGTGTTATATCCTAGGGCGATGATGCTACCAAGCAACAACCCGAATGCTAAGACCGAGAAGCCCTTACTTTTAGCGTTAGGAGTCGATTTTTTTGCTCGGATCAGGTTATATATCACACGCGTTACTATCGCCACAAGAATAACTCCTGCTGCTCGCTCCAGTGGTATGAGCTGCGCACTGGGTGCCCAGTAACCAGTGGCAGAAACAGCAAACACCACCGGGCCATATAGTAGCAAGACGGAGAAAACGAACGTTTCTTTTTTGGACAGTAGAGCTTTCTTTACACCAACGATATAGGCAACAACACCGCCGATAATGATGGGCAGCATGTAGAATAGCATCCTGTTGGTAAATAACTGATCAAGATTGCTTAATTGCAAAAAACTGTTCGGCGGAGCACCAAAGTACCACCCTTGGTCGCCTGAGACTTCGACGAGTGCATAGTAAAGCGCCTCATGTGCGTGACCGAGCGTCATAATTGAAAGCACGACATAGGCGGCCACTGCTATACCAAATAACTCGCCAACAAACGTCAGCACCCGCTTTTTCATCGTTTCCTTAGAGCGAATATATTGAATTGCTCTGATGAGCACATAAGCAAGAATAAATGCAAGGCCTTGTTCGGTTCCGCACGCGACGGAAATCCCCATGAGAATGTATAGGATAGGGTAGTAAAGGTTAATCTTTGTTTTATGTTTACCAACACTAACATGCCAGTCTGGGTGCCATAGTATAAATGCTGCTGCAATGAATGGAAACGCTGTTCTAAGACCTAGAAGGGAATTGCCTGCCCAAATAGCGTCAATACACAGTAGTGAAATGACGGTAAATATACTTGTCGTAAAGACTGCTTTCTTTACGTTTCTGAAGTAGGCCCAAAATAGCAAGAAAGACGAGATGAGGAATATGAGTGGTGATACTAGTAACTTTGCGACCTCTACGGCAAACAAATTGTGCCCCATGATGTAAAACAAGGGGAAATGAAGCAGGGGAACTCCCACTCCGTGAAAGAAGGGAAAATCTCGTGCCAAAATTTCACCATCAAGCAGTCGCCGGAGAGGGTTATATAGCTGGAATGTCCCATTGGCCGCATAGGAATCCATCGCCAGGCCATTCCCGAGAGCTGCGAATACAGCGTAGCCTACGAAGACCAATAAGTGGGCAATACCTACAAATACCGCGGTAAAAAGCAGTGCTTGTTTAAGAGTTATGTTGTCTAAAATTTTAGGTTTTTTCATAGCACCTAAACCATTCTATAATTGATGTTGTCGCATGTCCATACTGGCTATCGTTGAGTTTTATATAAAATCTGACATAATTGTAGCCAGGAGGAATATACTATGAAGACTGCATTAATTGGGTACACCGGATTTGTCGGTGGAAATATAAAGAGTCAACACGAGTTTGACGATTATTATAACAGCAAAAATATAGCTGACATTGAAGGTCAAGAGTACGACCTGGTGGTGAGCGCTGCAAATCGTGCTGAGATGTGGCGGATCAATCAGGAGCCAGAAGTTGACCGCGCGGAGATCGAAGGCTTTATCTCTCATATCAAAAAGGCAAAGATCAAGAAACTCGTGTTGATCTCAACAGTCGGTGTTTATAAAAACCCAAATGGTGCTAATGAAGATACGCCTATTGACACCGAAGGGCTTTTGCCATACGGAGTTAATAGGTACTATCTTGAGCAATTCTGTCGTGAGAACTTTGACACAACAATTGTTCGCCTGCCGGGGCTATTTGGCGACGGGCTGAAGAAGAATGTTATCTATGATCTGATGAATAATAACATGGTTGAGAAAATTCATGCTGATGGTATGTATCAGTACTACAATCTCGCCAATATTTGGCGTGATATCACCATTGCTCTCGAGAATAATCTGCCGCTGGTTAATTTTGCGACGCCGCCAGTCAGCACGCGGGAAGTCGCCAAGGTTGCCTTTGGTATAGAGTTTACCAACACACTAGAAGGAGTAACACCGGCCTACTGGGATATGCACAGTAAATACGCTGAGGTGTATGGCGGCGAGGGCAATTATCTATATACAAAGGCAGAGGAGCTAGCTGGCATCAAGGAGTTTGTTGCAAAAAATAAGTAATCATGGTATAATGCTGGCATGAAGTCAAATGAATCAATGAAGCTTGCCATCTCGAATATTGCCTTTGGTGAAGATCAACAAGCAGCACTGAAGTGTGTGTCGCAGAGTGGTGTTGAGGGGCTGGTGATTGCGCCGCCGATAATCTGGTCGGATCTACCGGAAATCACTAATTTCTCTGAGCGGGAGCGCAAAGACCGCCTCAAGACTATGGAGCGGAAGGCCAGAGAATACCGTGAGCGTCTCGGAGGTCTCGGTCTAACGGTCGTTGGGTTGCAGTCTTTGACGTATGCCACCAAGGATATGGCACTTTTTGGCAGTGACTATGAACGCGAACGTCTAGCGAAACATCTAGAAGTTCAAGCTATACTCGCCGGTGAGCTCGGTGCAGATTCGATGTCATTTGGCTCGCCGGCGCTGCGTAAACTGGGGGGTCGTAGCTATGAACAGGCCATGGAGGAGGCGATCGGGTTATTTACTAGGGTTGCTCGTACGGCCGCTCGTAATAATACACAGCTAGCAATTGAGCCGTTGTGTGGCTATGGCAATGAGTTTGGTATCACACTAGAGCAGGCTGAGGATCTGACTTGTCGCATTGCTGATGGGCTCGAGACGGAGAACCGTTTGGGGTTTGGAATTCATCCTGATACGGCAGCGATGCATGGTGCTGGGGACGCGCCGGGGGATTTGGCTTCGCTGGTTCGTGACCACAGAGACCGTGTGCGGGGTATTGATGCCAGTGCTCCGGAGCTAAAGCGGCTTTCAGCTGCACCGGAGGTTCCCCAGGGAGGCTATATGGATGCCCTCAGAGGGGCTACTTACGATGGCTGGGTATCAATCGAAATGAGGGGTCCTTTGAACCCGAAGGTTCTTAAGGAGGAAATCGAAATCTTCAAAAAGCAGTGTGGTCTCGCGGCATAGCCCATAGGATAAATAGTGGTATAATTACCATATGAAACTAGCTATATCGAATATCGCATGGACAAATGAAGAAGAAGTGGACGTTGCCGCAAAGCTGCGGGAGCTTGGCGTGCGCTACGTCGAGATTGCACCGACAAAGCGCTGGGACGATCCGACCAAGGCAACTCCCGAGCAAATTAACGAATATGTCGAGTGGTGGAGGGGGTATGGTATTGAGATCGTGGCCTTTCAGTCGATGCTGTTTGCGCGCCCTGACCTGAAGATGTTTGAATCAAGCGAACTTTGCGACGAGATGCGGCAATATTTGGCTGACTTTTTGCGATTGGCTGGGGATATGGGTGCTGGTCGGTTGGTGTTTGGTTCGCCAAAGAATCGACAGCGCGGTGCGATGTCAGTAGAAGAGGCGGACAGTATCGCAAGCCGCTTCTTCGCCGAACTCGGTGATGTTGCCAAACGGCATAATACCATGCTCTGTATCGAACCAAACGCCCCCCAATACAATTGTGACTACGTGACAACGGCGGATGAAGGCGCACGGCTGGTTCGTACGATTAACTCGGAGGGGATTGGCCTACATCTTGATACGGCGTGTATGGCGCTGGCTGGCGATGACATCGGTGAGTCGATACGAAATAATGGCGATATCTTGAAGCATTTTCATGTCAGCGCTCCGATGCTTGATCGAGTTTATGATCGCGACGACGTTGACTATCGCGCTGCAGCTGATGCACTAAAACACATTGGCTATGAGGGCGTTGTATCAATCGAAATGCGTCCGGGTGAGCAGGGTGAAAACGTGAAGCGTGTAGCAGACGCGGTGTCGTTCGTACAAAGCTTTTTTGAAGGGTAGGTAGCTACTTAAAAACTGGGGAGTTTTCGGATTTGGTTAGTGAACGCTCAGGCGTTTTTACGAAAAATGTTATAATTATTACCAATATGAGTGATAAAGAGTATCAAGAGATATCGATATACCTAGATGATTCTGGTGTTTTCTCTCTTAATTCTGGGCATGATTATTTTATATACGCTGGATATCTGTTCTTGGATAACCACGAGCGTATCGCAGCAAGAGAGCGGTTCAAAACGATGTCTCGAGAGATAAAATCCAGTCTCGGCATGTCGATGGGGTCGGAGTTAAAAGCGGCTGGCTTAGAGATTAAATACAAGAGAAGTCTGTATAATTGCGTCAAGTCATTCAATAGTCTTAGTGCTACGGTAAAGCTGTCTGACGTCAATGAATCTATTATGGCAAACAAGCTATCGATTCATCGCTACAAAGACTACGCCCTAAAGAGAATGATAAAGTCCAAGCTAGAGAAGCTAATTGTGTCTGGCAAGATTGATGCAGACAAGCCGGTTTCTCTGCGAGTCTACATTGACCAGCAACACACATCAACCAACGGATATTATAAACTCTCAGATAGTATTCGAGAGGAGCTAATACATGGAATTCGTAATTTTGATTACGGTATGTTTTATCCTCCGATACTGTTTGCTGACTTCAAAATTAGTATAAAGTTTTGCGATTCATCCCTAGATTATCTGGTTCAGGCAAGTGATATTCTAGCTAATCGCTTATGGTACGGCAGGAATTTCAATCGTCCGAAGCTCTATACTAATATCCCATACCATAATGATATTTTATTGCCATAATGCTTGCGCCATTGTGCTTAGCATGGTAGTATGGTGGTACAGACGTAAGTACTGTTGCACAGCCACAAGCGATCAAACTGATTAAGCGTATTGTAAATACGTCGCCTGGTTGGGATAACCCTTCTGATTCAGAAGGGTTATTTTTGCACCAACTTATTTTAGATGAGAAGCTACTCTTGTTAGTTGTATCGTATCTAATTTTTATTTAAGATTTGTTATTTCTAGATTTGTTGACCGAACCCGTTAGGACAAGATCATTGACAAATTAGACTTATGTGCTAAAATGAGAGCATGAATCGATTTAAGGGCCATTCTATAGATGGAGCACCAGTCGTTGGAGTAACGGGGACGTATTATACTGATCTTGACGATGTTCGCTTTGAAATTGCACTTGATACGGCAGCGGAGTGGAACAAGTGGGGGCTACCATTTGTTGTGGTCGATGGATCGCCAGATAGTAAAGTGGCAGGTGCCTTACGCGCACGTGGGGCTACTGTACTAACTGCCTGTGCGTTAGGAATTGCCAGTCAGCGACAGGAAGGTGCACGATATGTCATAGATCAAGGTGGAAATAAAATCATTACCTCCGAGCCAGAAAAGCCGTCGATGCCAGAGTTTGCAGAAGAGATTAGCAGGATGCTGAATAAGTTTTCAGTCGTTGTTATCGGACGGACGGAGGCTTCGAAAGAATCAATGCCGCCGTTCCAGCGGCGTACCGAAGAATTGGCTGGCTGGGTGCTTGAGCGTACGCTAGGTTTGCCGCCGGATGCGCTCGCTGGTCCACGAGGTTATAGTCGTCAAGGAATACAGCATCTGCTGAGATACCCATCAGATAGACCGGGGATGAATAACTGGATTTATATGTACGATAATCCTCTAGCAGCAAGGGCTAATGGAGAGCGTGTTGGCGCAATTGAGGTTGACCTGATATATCCAGAATCGCAGGTTGAGCAGGAAACTGACAACCCTACTTTCGATAGGAAGCGGTATGAACAGTTTGCACTCCAGCTTAACTATTTGCTGAGAAGGCCTGAGATCAAACAGCCAGCTGATGACTTGCGCAATATGGTGCTAGGGAGGCTTGCACTAATGTCAGAACGGCCAACGGATAAGGAAATAAAAGAATTCTTTAATACACTAGAAGCCAAGGCGAGGGGCTTTGGCTATAAGAAGAACAACAAGGATACACAGTACCTCAGTTTATAAATATTATTAAGTGTACACGGAGTTCGCCAAAGAATAGTTGGCGTTTGTGCGCCTAACTCGGTATACTATATTAATATGATAGCTGTAATTATTGCCGGTGGTTCAGGCACGCGTCTCTGGCCACTCTCAACCTCCACTCAACCAAAACAACTTTTGGCGTTAACTAGTGAACGCACCATGGTCCAGCAAGCCTATGACCGGGCCAGAAAGCTCGGTGATGCCATTTATGTGGTGACCGAGGCCAGCCACGCCGGGGCGCTTCGGGCGCAGCTGCCGGAGCTGCCGGACGAGGCCTTCTTGATCGAGCCGGGACGGCGGGGGACGGCGCACTGTATCGTATTGGCCCTGGATTATATCAATCGCCACCATGACCGGACTGAGCCGATTGCTTTTATTCACTCTGATCATAATGTGCGTGACACCCAAGGGTTTGCCCACTCGTTCGATACAGCAGCGCGCGTTTCTCACGAGCGTGGTTGTATTACGCTTATTGGCATTGAGCCGACCTTCCCGTCGACTGGCTTTGGTTATATTCAGCGCGATGGGGTGATTGATGCTCAAGCGGGCGTCTATAATGTCGAGTCCTTCAAGGAAAAGCCTGATTACGAGACAGCGAAGCAGTATGTTGAGTCGGGAAATTATCTGTGGAATTGTGGCTACTTTGTTGGCTCAGTCGAGGTGTTTATGCGTGAAATGCAGCAGAGCGCTCCAGATTTGTGGTCGAACTATCAGACGCTGGCGTCAATTGCTGACTTTGGTAGCGAGGCCTACAATCACGCGTACCTGGCACTGGACAATCAAGTCATCGACATCGCCCTGATCGAAAAAGCTCATCAGCTGGCTATGGTATCGGCTAGCTTTGACTGGATGGACATCGGTAATTTTAAGGATCTACACGACGCGGTCGCCAAGGATGAGTCGGGTAATTACGCATACGGTGACAACATTCATACCATTGACGTCGCTAGTACCTATATTCGCAACGAGCGGCCGGATAAGCCAGTAGCAGTCATCGGCCTTGATAATGTGGTGGTGGTCAACACACCAGACGGTGTGTTGGTGGCACGGCGGGATGTGGCCGCCAAGTGTGGCGACATCGCGAAGAAATTGCAAAAATAGC
The DNA here is from genome assembly GCA_013099195.1 of Candidatus Saccharibacteria bacterium oral taxon 488. Classification (NCBI taxonomy): domain Bacteria; phylum Candidatus Saccharimonadota; species Candidatus Saccharibacteria bacterium oral taxon 488. The sequence continues at coordinate 829,880 of CP039999.1, read as the reverse complement.
CCAGTAGCCGAGCCGCAGTCTAAAAAGTTATGGTTGCAGACGTAAGTGCCTCGTGTGTGGATGAGCCAGGATCGTCCTCTATGAGTTGGCACTCTGGCGGCCATACTGTTCGTACACCGCCAGCGTCTGCTCGGCCATTCGCTGCCACGAGAAGGTTTTGACATGCTGTTTACCCTTCTTGATGAGGTCACGGCGTCGTTTCTCGTCAGTCAGAAGTTCGTCAATTGCCCGCGCCATGTCCTCGACGCTATATGGATCAAAATAATGCGCCGCCTCGCCATGCGTTTCTGGTAGGCAAGTGGCGGTGCTCGAGGCGACCGGTGCGCCGTGTAGCATGGCTTCGAGGCCCGGCAGGCCAAAGCCCTCGCTCAGCGACGGGAAGCAATACACGGCTGCATGCTCGTACATCCAGCGCATTTGCTCGTCCGACACAAAACCGGTGAAGACGACATTTGTGATACCGCGTTCAGTAACGTATGCCTCATGGCGAGCGTAGTTACCGTCCTTTTTGCCAGCCAGTGCCAATGTCAACTCAGGATGTTTCTGCTGTAACAGTGCAAATGCATCGATCAGCCGCCGCAGATTTTTATGCGGTGTCGGCCGGCCAATATACATGATGAACTTTTTTCCAACCAGCTCTTTGACCGGATCATTGCCCTTTGGTAGCTCGTCGGCGGACTCAAGTGTCACGGTAATCTTGTCTGGACTGACCCCGGTAAAATCCACCAAGTCACGCTTCACAAATTCAGAAATAGTGATGATATGAGCCGACTTTCTGGCGACTTTTTTATTGACCCATTTATAAATTTGCTGCTTCACCCAAAAGACCACCGGGTTCTTGTCGGGGTTGCTGAATCGAACGGTGGTCAGGTCTTGCATGGTGGTAACGACCGGGCTGGCCCGGTACCACACGGGCTGCTGAACCATTGCAAAGTGCACGAGATCTGGGTACAGCTCCTCCAGTTGTTTCTTAAAACCCCGTTGCTCGGCAAATGAGAATTCAGCAAATGGACAGGCGACTTTTTGAAAGCGTGGGTTATCAGCCTGCCAGCTGTCCATGTCCTTTGGTTTGAGCAAGATAATATAGTCATTCCTGTCGTCAATTTTTTGTAAGTAGTGAATCAGCCGTTCGACGTAACGGCCAGTGCTCGTCCGTAGTGTCCGAGCATCAATGGCGATGCGCATGAGCACCCCTCCTTTCGTTGGTCACAATTTTCTTGATGGCGAGTGTAAAGGCATGTTCAGCAAATGGTTGAGCGGAGGCGGCGATGGCCCGCGGCGAGACTTGCTGGTCGGGCAGTGTTTGAAGCGTTGCTACCAAGCTCTCAACTGTTTGTTCAGCGAAAAACCAGCCATTCTTACCGGGGCTGATATAATCCAGCGCGCCACCGGCCTGATACGCTACCACCGGCAGTCCAGCGGCCAAGGCTTCAACTGGTGCGACGCCAAAATCTTCGTGGGCGGTAAAGATGAACAAGTCAGCTTGTTGGATGGCGGCAGCCCGGTCCTCGTCACTGACGTAGCCAAGAAAGCGCGTTGATTCGCCCGCCAGCTTCTCTAGCTGCTCGCGATCAGGCCCATCGCCCATGATGTCGAGCGGCCAACCAAGTTGCTGACAGGCCTCAATCACCAAATCCAGCCGCTTCATCGGCACCAGTCGCCCCCACACCAGGCAGCGCGGCCGGGTGGGTAGTGTGACGGAGCGTGGCCTGGTTTTTGCGAGCGCCATAAAGCTGGTTGTTTGTACCGGCGGAAAGACGACGATACTGTCTCGGTCATAAAACTGCTTGATATCAGCCTGAATGGCGGTGGAATTGGCCAAAAAGACATCAACGTGCTGCGCCGCCTGATAATCACGCCGCCTGAGAGGTCGGACCAGTAGCCGCAGGCCCAGTCGCGCCAGCCACCGCGGTCGAAAGCTCGGCCGACGCAGGTATTCTTGGTAGTGCCGCCAATAAAAATGCGTCGGCGTATGACAATAGCAGATATGTCGTTGATCGGGGCGGGTTTGGATAAACTTGGCCTCACCATTACCAGAGCTGGAAATAATAATATCAAATTGCCCGAGATCCAGCCGCGTAAACCACCGCTGCCTGAGTACCGGCAGCAGTCGCCTGAGCTGAGCGAATGGCCAATGCTGCAAATACCCGGTCACCACCTTGTTATCAAGCTTCTCTCGCCACGTTCTCGAGCAGTACGAGGTATAAATCGGGGCGTCAGGATAGAGCCGGTGTAGCGCCAGGACAACCTGCTCGGCGCCACCACCATACAACCAGTCGTGAACGATCGCGATGGTCGGCTGGGCGCGCATCACGACTCCTTCTTAAAGATGACCAGGCAGGTCTTGAGGAGAATGGTGATATCCAGCCACAAACTCCAGTTTTGCACATAATAGAGATCCAGTCGCCGCCGCTCTTCAAAGCCGATACTACGTCGCCCCGACACAACGGCCAGGCCAGTCAGGCCAGATTTGACCGTCAGCAGCGTGTGCTTTTTCTCGTAGTTACTCAGCTCGTGCGGCACCAGCGCCCGCGGCCCAACGAGGCTAATATCACCCTTGATAACATTAAATAACTGCGGCAGCTCGTCGAGGCTAAACCGGCGAATGAAACGACCAACCGGCGTGACGCGAAAGTCGTGATTGAGCCTATCACCGTTCTGGCGATATTCGTCGATCAGCTCTGGCTTGCCAATCATTGTGAATACCTCCTCGTCAGTCTTGCCGTCAAACTTGGCGTAGTGCGAGCGAAACTTATACACTTTGAAAGGGCGATTAAACTGGGTCAAACGTCGCCGCTGCTGCCCATGCATCAGTACGGGGCCGCGCGGGTCGCCGAGCTTAACGGCGATGGCCACCAGTAGCATAATTGGCGAGGTGATAATAATGCCGATGGTCGCACCGATGAGATCCATCAGTCGTTTGACCACGCGTCCGTAGCCGGTAGCTAGCGGCGTTGGGTGAATGTATGCCAGCGGCACGGAATTGATAATCTCGACTGTATGGCGCGCCGTCATCAGGCCGTCGAGGGCTGGCGCTTGATAAAAATCGAGATAGTGCTGCTCGGCCAAGTTATAGTGCGCTTCGCTGCGGGTGGTGTCGGTCTGGATAATGGCGTCAATTTTATCGCGAGTCAGCGCCGATGCCAGTGTCGAACGCCGCAAACCCTTGAGTCGTGGCGGGATGAGCTCGTCTTTGGATACAATAGCACTGAGGTGAAAGCCGGTTGAGGGGTGGGCACTGATAAATTCAGCTAGCGTCCGCGTCGATTCGGCGTTGCCAACCAGCGCCACGCGCTTGATGCCGATGTTTTTGCGCAGCAGATGTAGCCTGACGATATTGGCAGCGCTACGCAGAATGAGCAAGATAATAAAGCTGATGATCAGCGCATAAATCACCACCATCTTGGCCGGAAATAGCGGTGTGTTGCTAAAGAAGCTAAAGGAAATCATCATCATAATGCCGCAAACTGCCGCCATGCCCAGCCGCCAAAACTCGCGCAGCGGATGAATGTAGTGCTCACGGTCGTATAGCCCAAAAAATGAGAACAAGACAACCCACAGCGGCAGCATTAGCACAATCGACGTGATAAACTCCAGTGCCCCGATTTGCACATGGAAGGGTCGCGTGTCGAGTGATACGCGCATGATGTATGCCGCCGTGAACGCACCAACTAGCGCCAGTACGTCCAGCCCGATCAACACCAATTTGAAGTAAAAATCAGAGTTCTTCTTCATGACCTTTGGGGTGATTATACAAGAAAATACCAATCCATGCAAGGCAATGTACCGAGTTGATCAAGCTGCCAAAAAACCAAAAGTGGATAGCGATAGCCGTCGTTAACAGTAAGGCAAATCGCCCCCACGGCTTTAGTAGCCATTGGCCGCTGCGCCATAGCGTGACGACGAGCAGCGCTAGTAGCGGTATCATGCCGACAACGCCGATATTACTCAGCAGCAACACGTAGAAAATATACACTGTATGGTCGGTCGACACCGGTTGATGCAGCTGATGTTGGATAAAACTGCCGAGATTGCCAAGGCCAGTCCCAAAGAGTATGGTGCGCGGACTTGACGCCCAGGCTCGGAGTGCCAGCTGGGCGGCATTGAGTCGATCATCAGCCGAAGCGACGACGAAACCCGATGGCTGGAAATTGGCTGATGGTGCGAGCGGGTTTGGCTGGGTGGTGGGCGGTGACGGTGATGATTGCGGTGCCGTGGTCTCGTTGGTTGGTGGTGCTTGCGTGGCGGGTGGGTTGTCTGGCATAGTGGTAGTATTTTTCTGCGGTAATTTAATGCGGCCGAGCGACAACTGGTCAAGCATGCTCACTGCAGTATTATAGGCAATGTGCGGTGTGTTGTGATAGCGAACCACCGCTGATACCAGCAGTAGAGTGCATCCAATCACGAATCCGGCCGTGATGATGCCGAGTTGACGCCATGCGTCACGACGAATAGGCTCCACGGTGTCAATAGAACGAGACCCGCTTCTACACCGCTGCCACCAGCGGACGATACCATACACGATGCCCGCACCGACGATTGCGATAAACGCGCCGCGCGAAAACGTGAGGCTGATCGCCACGCTGCTACCAAAAACGCTCCAGCCAGCCAGCCGCCGTCGCTCTCGCCAGCATAGTCCAACGAACAGGGCTGGCAGTAAGCTGCTTGCTAAAAATTGCGGCTCAGCGGCAAACAGATTGATCCTGACAAAGCCAAACACGCCAGCATGACAGCCCGAGCAGAGCGTACCGAACGCCGTTGGCTCAACGTGAGCAAAGATGAGCTGCAGCACCGCTAACACACCAAACACGATGCCGCTCCACAAGCCAATTGTCATGAGGCGCCGCCGATCACTCGTTGATAACGCCCGGTACATCAGGGCAGCACACGCCGCGGTCAGCAGTAGCAGCAAGAGCGATGCCGTATATAATGCGGTACGCGCTCGGACATAGGATAATAACAGCCCAACGATACTGGTGACAGCCAGCATACCAACGCTCAGCCACCACCATCGCCCCCGAGGCCACAGTCGCTGGCGCACCATTATGCCAAGACCGCAGCCAACCACGCCGATCACCGCCACTTGATATAGTCCAATGCGGAATGATGGAAAATCGAGCATTGCCAGGCTGATGCTCGGCTGCAAGGACAGTGCGCCGCCAAACAGCACAATGGCCAGTAGCCACACATATATCGTCGATGATACTCGCTTCACCTCTTTAGTATAGCGCAAATAACTCGGGCGGGTTATACTAAAAGCATGCAACCAACGAAAAAGCAAAAAATACTGCTGGATTTCATCGATGGATTTATCAAGGGCAATGGCTATAGCCCGACGCTACGGGAAATTATGCGGGCGCTGGGGTATAAGTCGGTCTCAACGGTGGCCAAGCATGTCGATAATTTGGTGGCAGCCGGCATGCTCGATAAGCGTGATGGTGAGGTGCGGTCACTGGCGCTGTGCCTGTCGGAAAAAGAGGCGTGGTGGCAAAACTTGGTGAAGGAGATTAAGCAGCGGGAAGCGGTGGATGATGAGAAATCACGCCTGGAGGCAGCAATCTTGAAAAAAGCCCTGGCAATCGTCCGCCGGTAACTTTACAACCGCCATAAAACTCGCTATAATACGACAGGTATTCCGGGGTAGCTCAGCGGTAGAGCGGTTGGCTGTTAACCAATAGGCCGCGGGTTCGAACCCCGCCCCCGGAGCCAAGAAGAGACACTTCTATGGAGGTGTTTTTTCTTTGCCATCATATATGTAGATCATAAGGACTGTTCCTGTAAAAATCTCCTCCGATCGGCGGACTCCGAATGCTAAAAGTATTGTCCTATAGAGATACGGTATGCTATAATTTGAATGAATATAAAAAATATTCATTCAAATAAGATAAAATGGAAAGGAACTACTATGACAATTTTAGGAATTTGTCTCATCATTATCGGAATTATTACAGCTGGACTGGGTATTATAGAAACGCATACAATTAACCCAATGAATAGTGACTTTATGTCGTTTTTACTTAGTGGTATCATCCTAGCAACGATTGGCATTTGTGTTATATCAGAAATACCAACTTACGGTAAGGTGACGGCAGTTTGGCTATCTGCGCTGGCGGCGGTTGTATATACGTGGGGGATGGATATGGATTTGCCGATCAAATTAATCAGTGCTGTTGTCGTGTTTGGGCTAGCTGCCTGGATAACCACAAAACTGTTATAATGAAAGGTATATTATGAATAAACCATTGCTTATATCGCTCATTGTTGCTGGTGTTATTATCATTAGCTATGTCGCTATTAAATTGTTGCCGGCAAGCTCCGATGCAAATAATCGTAGCAAGTTAGAGCGTACCTTTACTACTGAGGAGCAGCGGTTGATTGATACCAACAAAATATCATATGAAGAATTAGCCAAGTTTAACGGACAGGGTGATAATAAACCATATGTGGCAGTGAATGGTGTTGTTTATGATTTGTCGAGTATTCAATCATGGAAAAACGGTCAGCATCACGGTGTTCGAGCAGGAGCTGACGCCACTGATAAGTTTGTGAAGTCGGGGCATGGTCGATCAATTTTGCAGAAACTACCAGTCATCGGAGGATTAAAGTAGCTATGGCGACTAGTAGTCGGGCTGGACTACTCAAGGCAGCACGGTGTATATTTTTGCGTCACGGCTATAAAGCAACATCGATAGCTGATATTGCGAAACGAGCTGGCATAGCGGTCGGTAGCGTGTATGCACTGTATCCGTCGAAGCTGGAGCTGTTTCAAGCGGTATACGAAACAGAGAATACCAGTTCAAAGCAGAAAATTGTCGCGGCAATCGATTGGTCACATCCTAAGCCTGCTCTACAGCAATATATTCGGGCGAATATAGAAGCTATCCGGCATAATAAAATCCTTGCCGAATGGTATAGCCAAGTTCCAGGTGAAGTATTGCGTAGGACACATCTAGAAACTCAGTCGAAGCTATCCGGTTGTTTTCTGGGTGAATCTCTTGCTGAAAAAGTGTCGGAGTGGCGTGCCAGTGGTCAGTTGAGGCCGGTCGCTACCGATCAATTACTTAGTGAATTATTTACTGTATTGACCATCAAAGATACGTCGGGTAAAGTCAGCCCAGAAATGATGCAGTTTTTGATCGAGGCGGTGCTGGATAAGTTGTTCATAGACGCCTAAAGCAAAATTACAGACCCCTTGGTTATAGTTGCTTGCATGAATACGAAAGCAGCAACCATATCCCAACCACTGGCTCGGTCGCGGCACTTCGCCGCTCAGAACCAGCCGTCGTTTCGGGCAATTGCCCGTCCGCTCATTGACATCGTCGTGCCGGTGTTGAATGAGGAGAAGATTCTTCAAAAAAGTATCACGACGCTTGATGAATATATGGCGAAACACTTGCCGTATCGCTACCAAATCACCATCGCGGATAACGGCAGCCAGGACAAGACCCTGGAAATTGCCAATAACTTAGCAAAAAAGCACCAATCGGTGCGGGTAGTAAGTCTGGTGGAGCGTGGTCGGGGGCGAGCGCTCAAACAAGTCTGGCAGAATAGCCCAGCCGACATCTTGACCTATATGGACGTTGATCTGTCGACCAGCTTGGATGATTTTCTGCCGATGATTCAGCCGCTAGTGGCGGGCGAAGCTGGTGTAGCGATTGGTTCGCGGCTGATGAAAGATTCTAGAACCAGTCGTGGTGTGAAGCGGGAGTTCATCTCGCGGTGCTATAACAATATTATCAAATGGACGTCAGGTACTAAGTTTAGCGATGCGCAGTGTGGTTTCAAGGCGATCCGCCGGGATGTCGCTGCAAAATTCTTGCCGAAAATCAAAGACAATGAATGGTTTTTTGACACCGAATTGCTGATCAAAACCGAGCGAGCCGGTGTGCCGATTCACGAGCAACCAGTCACCTGGATTGAAGATACGGATAGCCGCGTGAAAATTGTGAAAACGGCTGTCGATGATCTGAAAGGACTGTACCGCGTCAACAGGGAACTGGACAAACGATCATGGTTGGAGAAGTGGACACTACCGGTGCTGTTGGCGCTGACTGGTGCGCTGTATTTGTTTGGCGCGCTCCATAATGGCATGGCGAATAGTTACTATGCAGCGGCGGTGCAGGCGGCCAGCCGGGATTGGACGGCGTGGTTATTTGGCGGTCTGGACGCGGCCAATTATGTATCGGTTGATAAGCCTCCACTGGCGACGATGGTGATGGGGCTGAGCGCGCGGTTGTTTGGCTTTTCAAGCTTTTCGATGTTGCTGCCAAGTGTGCTAGCGGGCGTTGGTTCAGTGTGGCTAGTCTATGCGGCGGTGAAGCGGCAGTTTGGTTTCACCAGTGCCGTGATTGCTGGAGCAACGCTGATGCTGACACCAGTGGCGGCGCTGATGTTTGGCTTTAATAATCCTGATGCGATTTTGACACTGATGCTGACTGCCAGTGGCTACGCATTTTTACGCTCGCTGGAAGGTAAACGACCACTGTTGTGGCTGGGTCTGGCGGGGTTATTCACGGGACTGGCGTTTAATACCAAGATGCTGCAAGGGTTGATGGTGCTACCGGCGATGGTGCTAGTCTATGTGGTGTTTGCCAAGCCGCCGATCGTCACGCGGTTTCTACACGTGATGTTTGCCGGCGTCATCGCCATGATGTCGACGCTGTGGTGGAGTGTGTTGGTTTGGCTGACACCAGCTGGTAGTCGGCCGTGGGTGGGCAGCACCAATGATAACAACATTTGGAGTTTAATATTTGGCTATAACGGCTTTGGTCGACTGCTTGGCGGGCGTGGTGGAGGCGGTGGCCCAGGTGGTACGCCACCAAGTGGTGGCATGGGCGGTACCGCGATGAACACGGCGGGTAGCGGTACAAACGTAGCGTCGCAAACTATCGCCGCGCAAACTGCAACAGACGGCATCGGCATGGGCGGCGGCCCGGGTGGCCCCGGTGGCGGACATGGCCCAGGTGGTACGGGTTTCGGTGGGCAGACGGGAATTTTCAGGATCTTTAACAATGATTTTGGGCCAAATATTGCTTGGTTGCTAGTCCTAGCCCTGGCGGGCGGTGGATTATTACTGTGGATTCTACGCAAAACACCCCGGACGAATCGTGGTCGGGCAGCAGTAATGTTCTGGATGCTGTGGCTGCTGATTCACGTCGTGATTTTCAGCATGACCAGCGGCGTGATTCATCCGTACTACGTAGTGGTAATGGCGCCAGCGGTGGCGGCACTCGTCGGTATCAGTCTGCCGTTTCTGTGGGGCGCCTATGTCAGGCGCAAACCATATGCGTGGCTCCTGCCGGTGCTGGTCGGTATGACGGCAATAATTGCGGTGATTATCCTCGGTTACGCTGGGACGATGACGTGGCTGATGTGGACGGTTGGGCTATTGGGTATTGTGGGGATGATTGGATTATTAATCAACCTTTACACACCGCGGCGGTGGCTGCAAAACTTAGCAATCATCACTGCCCTAGCTGCCTGCACGCTCGCTCCGACGGTCTATACCCTAGCGACAGTCAACGTCGCACACACTGGTAGCATCCCGACGGCCGGGCCGAGTTCGACGGCGATGCAGGGTAGTAATAATGAAACATCACAGGCGGACAGTCAATTGGTGCAGTATCTTTTGCGGCATCAACATGGCGCAACCTGGCTGGTAGCAGTAGCTAGCGCCAACGAGTCGGCGGCGATTCAGCTGACCAGCGGCCAGCCGGTGATGGCGGTCGGTGGATTTAACGGTAGCGATACACCGCTGACGCTGGAGCAATTTAAGCAATTAGTGAAGGCCGGCAAGGTCAACTATTACGCCATCAGCTCACATGGTCGTGGTGGTGGCCCAGGCGGCGGTAATAATGAAATCACGGCGTGGGTCAAACAGACTGGCACCGTCGTTAATTATGGAGGTAGCGATGTAACACTATACAAGCTGTCCGCAACGTAAACTAACGAAAGGAGAAATTATGGCAATTTCACAAACCAAACAAGCACAGCTCACCACGCCAGAAGCGGCCTATGATCAGCCGTCCGCACCGCGCCCGAATGGTACAAACTCTGGCAAGAATGGGTTAAGCGCCGGGGCGATTACCGGCATGGCGGTCGGTGGCGTCGTGGCCTGCGCGCTCAGCTTTGTCATCGGTATGCAGGTCGGTGGCTCGCAAAATGGTGGCATGAATAATCAGGCTGGTGGCCCGCCGGGTATGAGCCGAAGCCAGAATAGCCAGCAAGGCAGGCCGGGTGGACAAACGGGCGGCATACCTGGTGGTAGCCAGAACCAGACTGGTCAAAGCCCCCAAACGCCAGTGACGCAGAGTAGTAACGGCGCAGCGCAAAATAACCAAACTACCCCGTCGTCACAGACTGGCTCAGCACAGCCGCCAACCACCAGCACCGCGCCGCAGACCGATTAACCAGCGGTGAATCAGCAAAAAGCAGCGTCTGCCTCCTCGGGCGCTGCTTTTTCATGCGGTAATTCTCGCACCAATAACCAACACCCACCCCAAAAAATCTTACAGCGAAATTACAGATTGTTTAGCTATCATATACTCATCACTAACAGAAAGGATGATCATGAACAAGGTGCAAGCAAACGAAATCAACTTAACTACCAACGAGGCGCTGATACTCCAGCAAGTCTACGAAGACGGCGGTGACGATGCGGCCATGCTGGCAGTACAAATGGGCCTGCCGCGTCGAACGGCGATGAATGTGCTGGCGGACTTGCGGCATAAAGGTTTGATGGCAATCGACCAGGCCTATGGTGACGCCTGGGTGCGACTAACCACACGTGGCAAACGGCTGGTGCAGCGAATTTGGCCGGAAGCTCAGGCGATAGCTGCCTAAGTATTACCTATCGGCAACCATGCAGTCATATTGACTACTTCAACCCCCGAAAAGTACTTGATTTGACGTTATCATGCATCGCGTTGTCTCCAAGGAGTTTCTTCATCGTTTTCACATCGTCGGGCTGTCCTGCTACAAGATATTGAGCCTTGTTGCCATATCTATCAATCGCCTGCTTGAAGCGTTCTTGGCTTTGAGAAAGGCTAGCAATGGTCTCATAAGTCATATTGGCTGTTTTGTTTGCTAGCTCTGAGAGTTCCTTGTCAAAGACCTTTACCCCCTTGTCTAGGTGATAGAGCATGATAGGACGTTTACCGGCCCACTGCCTGACAATTGGTCGCATTGCTGAGATACCGACATCAGAGGCGAAGCAAACCAGCGGCTCGCTACCGTCTGTAACTGACAAAGAAGATTCCAGCCAACTCATCTTGACCTGACTACCTGCTGGTAGGCTAGTCAAAGCTTTTTTATAAGGACTACCGCTATTGTGGGTTAGGATAATAATTTCATTATCCTCAGGACTAGAGGCGATACTCAGCCAACGGCTTGTCTGTTCGCCCTTATGATCATTCTTTTCGCCACCCGATGCCGTACTAGGTAGCGTGATCTTGGCATTAGAGCCTGCCTTCCATGTCATAGTATCAGGCTTTGCGAGGCGAATGACATGAAGGTCTCCGCTAGGGTTTTCGATAGATTTGACCGATAACGTTTGGCCTCTCCCTAAGTAGGCGATGACACCCCAAGTGGCAAGGCCTATAACTGTAAGAATAGATATAACGATGATTACCATTTTTTTACTCCTTTTCATGATGTAAAAATCCCTTTAACAAAGTTAGTGGCAAGTATTTCCAGCGTCCTACTGATACCTGGAAAATCGCCTTCAGTGATATGTATATCCATGTAGTAAAACAAATTATAAACCTGTAAAATATCCTGAATATTCTCCTCTGAATATCCTTCTGCTACCATGCGACCAGTAAAGGTCTCGACCAAAAATTGATGGAAGGTATTCGTAGCTTTACCCTTACCCGAAGAATAATAACCACGTAGTGTGCGAGAGACGGCTGGATTATGCCATTCCACCAGGATTTTATTGGACGAAACGAGGCTACGTGACTGTTCAAAAATCTGCCTCACGAGTTCAACCAAATCTTGCTGCCAATCAATGTCGTCCATCATCGCTTGGCGAATGCGATTGTTTTCTTCAATGTACACATCCAGAAAGATAGTTTCTTTGCCGTCGTAGTAGTTGTAGAAAGAACCGACTGCTACCCCAGCACGTTTAGCAATTTCTGAGATACCGGTATCTTTATATCCCTTTTTTGAGAAGACATCATAGGCAGCTATTTTTAATGCTTGTCTTTTATCCAACGCTGGTGACCTCCTTCATGTTAATAATATGAATGAATAATTTTTTATATTCATTCATATCGTATCGAATTATGATTATTGTGTCAATAGAAGAGTGGCTGAGTGGCTGTTGGTAGATTCGTGATGTCCAAGGACTGATGGCAATCAACCGGGTGTACGGTGACGCCTGGGTGCGACTGACCACGCGCGGTAAACGGCTGGTGCAGCGAATTTGGCCAGAGGCACAGGCGATGGCCGTTTAAGGTTTGCCTAATCTAAAGATTTTATTGTAGTTTGGTAGGCATGCCCAGTAGAAACACTTTTATAGGCTGTGCTATAATTTTACTATGACACTGCTGCTGTCTAGAAGTTAAGAAAAACTATAAAAAAGATACAACACTGTAGGAATTATGAAAATCTGGCACTCAGGACGAGAATCAAAATTACTCGACGATATTATCGCCGGGCGGAAGACGGTTGAAGGTCGATTGAATCGCGGAAAGTTTGCCGAGTACCGAGTCGGCGATAAGATTCACCTGCGCCGCGATGTTCGCGATGCCGAAGGAATACTACACGACGGCGAACCAGATCAAGCACGCGTGGAGATTATCGCTATCCGCCACTACAATTCCTTTTTAGAAATGGTGCAGGCCGAGGGTTACCACCGTGTTATTCCGCACGCCACCAGTGCCGAAGCTGCTGCTGCCGAATACAACAAATATTATTCTGCTGCTGACCAAAAACATTATGGCGTGCTAGCAGTGGAAGTTCGCTCATTGCTTTAATCTTTCAGTATGGCTATAATATACCGAAACCATGACGAATTTACTCTCAATCTATTACCATCTCCACGCATAAGCAGGAGGTATTTACTGTTGCGTTTTGCCTCCTGCGGGAGGTTTTTTGCTTGATTAATTTTTAGGAAAGGAAATATATGATACCAGATAGATTACAGCCAGGCGATGAAGTCAGGGTAGTTGCGCCGGCGCGTTCTGCGAGCGATATTGACGAAAGAGTTTTAGATCGGGCGAAAGCGGCGTTAGAGTCACTGGGGCTAACGGTTACGTTTAGTAAAAATGCTTTTTCTCGGAATCAGCAAGGCTGTCCGACGGACGACGAGAAGGTTGAGGATCTACAGGAAGCATTTATGGACGAAAATGTGAAGTGCATTTTGGCGGCGATTGGCGGGTTTAATTCCAATCAGTTGCTTGGTAAAATTGACTGGCAAATTATTAAAGACAATCCGAAGATCTTTGGTGGTTTTTCTGATATTACCGTTCTTAATCACGCGATTTTGGCAAAAACTGGGTTGGTGACCTATGCGATGCCGAATTTCTATTGTTTTGGTTTGCCGCCAGAAGCCGATTATTCGTTGGAGTATTTTCGGTGGTGTTTGTTTGCAGATCAGCCGGCAGAATTGGTCGTTCAGCAATCGGAAACATTTTACGATCTTCCGTGGAATTATGACGAAGCTTCGCCGCGCCAAGCTTTGGAAAATAATGGACCGCGAGTCGTGCAGAGTGGGTCGGCTGAAGGAGTAATGATTGGTGGCAATTTGTGTAGTCTAAACTTGTTGAATGGTACGGAATATTTCCGAAAATTGAAGGCGATATTATTTTGTGTATTGAAGACGATAGCTATGATTCAATTCCCGAAACGTTTGAGCGCTACGTGCAGGCGTTGATGCAACAGCCATTTTTTCGTCAGGTAAAAGCAATTTTGGTTGGGCGTTTCCAATCTGAATCTCGGGCGACCGACGAATATGATTAATGATATCATCCTTTCGAAAAATATTGATCCCACGATTCCGGTGTTGGTCAATCTCGATTTTGGTCACACCGACCCGAAGTTCACGTATCCTGTCGGTGGCAAGTGTAGGATTGTAGCGGGAGATGGTACTAGAATTGTCATTCGTTGCGACGACTAAGCGACTTTTGAGCGAGGAGCTTTCAGCAATTTTTCAGATGTCTGTGCTAAAGTTGAAAAAGAGGATAGTTAGCTAATGAGAATTTTACTAGTAGAAGATGACGTGGCGATTGCCCGGTCGCTGAAGGAAGGCTTGGAAGATGGAGCCTATGCGGTTGATGTAGTCTATGATGGCGACGAGGGGTATCGGACGGCGACGGCGGATGACTATGACGTGATTATTCTTGATGTGATGCTGCCGGAAATGAATGGCTATGAAGTTTGTCGGGCGCTACGTAAAGACGGTAATCAGACGCCGATTTTGATGTTGACAGCGCGTGATGCCGAGCGGGATATTGTCGAAGGTCTGGATATGGGCGCTGATGATTATCTGGCGAAGCCGTTTAGTTTTGAGGTGTTGTTGGCACGTCTTCGCGCTTTGCTGCGTCGTCCGAATGAGAAGCTGGAAGAAGTTTTGCGGGTTGGCGATTTGACGCTTGATCCGAGTTTGAAAAAAGTAACGCGGGCGAATCAGGAAATTAGCCTGACTGCCAAAGAATATGGCGTTTTGGAATATCTGATGCGCAACGCTGGCAAGGTTTTGTCCAAAGAGCAGATCATCTCGCACGTGTGGGACTTTGATGCTGATGTCTTGCCGAACAACGTTGAACTATTCATCATGTTTTTGCGGCGCAAAATTGATTCACACCGTCCCGGGCTTTGGTTATAAACTGGAGGATAAATCATGAAACGACGGCGTGTCAGGCGGTTGGCGTTGAGTTATTTGGCGGTGATTATGACGTTGTCGCTGTTGTTTAGTGTGATTATTTTTGCCATCACCTCGGTGCAACTGAATCGGCCGCTGCCGCCAGGCGAACACACTCAGCAGCCGCCAGAGCTTATTGAGCGTCAATTCAATCGCCGTCTGGAGCAGCGCAACAGCGAGACGCGTGGGTCGGTGATCATATCACTGGCGGCACTGAACGGGGTGATGCTACTGGTTGGCTATTGGCTCAGTCTGTTATTGGCGCGGCGGACGTTGGCGCCGATTGAGCGGGCAATGCGGGCCCAGGTGCAATTTGTGTCGGATGCTAGTCACGAGCTGCGGACGCCACTGACGGCATTGATGACCACCAACGAAGTGGCACTACGCAAAAAAACGCTGGATGAGAAAAAGGCGAGAGCGGTGTTTCAGCGCAATATTGACGAGGTTGAAAAATTGCGTGAGCTGACGGACAATTTATTGCAACTTACCCAGGTCGATAATCAGCAGATTGAAAAACAGGCGGTTGATATGGCGAAACTTGTCCGCGACACGGTTGATCGCTATCAGCCAGTAGCTGACAAAAAATAAGTAGTGCTGGATATGCAAGTGCCATCAGTAACTCATGTGGTCGCAGTCGCGGCGGTGACGCAAATTTTGGGTACGCTGATCGATAACGCCATCAAATATTCGGCGCTAGGCAGTACGGTAGTGATTCGGCTGGACGGACAAACGCTATCAGTCGTCGACCAAGGCATTGGCATTGCCAAAAAAGACCAGGCGAAAATTTTCGACAGATTTTATCGTAGTGATGAAGCGCGTACGCGTGGGCACAGTTCGGGCTATGGACTAGGGTTGGCTATCGCTAAGGCGGTGGCTGACAAAAATGGCTATCAATTGAGCGTCAAGAGTGAACCAGGCCAGGGTTCTACCTTCAGCTTACATTTCTGATAGCTGACCAGTTAATCGCTTACAATTAAATAAAGTTACGTTTTGGTCTGGTGGCGTAAACACCTACCATGTTATATACTGAAACTATAGCAAATGATGACTATAAAAGGAGTCGTTATGAGTGATACTTCACCGATGATATTACACGGGCTGACCAAGCGCTTTGGTTATAAACTAGCAGTCGACAATGTGTCGCTGGAGCTGCGTGAAGGTGAGGTGTTTGGGTTTCTTGGTCCAAATGGTGCGGGTAAAAGCACGACGATTCGGTCGGTGATGGATTTCTTGAGGCCGACGGATGGCTGGGTAGAGTTGCTGGGCGGACAGAGCGTTGAGGAGCGAACGGCGCTTCATGATCAGGTTGGGTATCTAGCGGGCGACATCGCGCTGTATGAAACTATGACTGGTCGGAAATTGCTGAAGTTTTTGACGCAAATGGGTCGAAAGGTTGATTGGCGCTATGTTGATGAATTGGCTGGGCGTTTTGAGGTGCCGCTGGATCGACCGATTCGTCAACTTTCCAAGGGTAATCGTCAGAAGATTGGCCTGATTCAAGCTTTTATGCACCGTCCGAAATTGCTAATTTTGGACGAGCCGACTAGCGGGCTGGATCCGCTGATGAAGCAAGTATTTTACGATTTGGTGCGCGAAGTTTCTGATCAAGGCGCTACGGTGTTTGTCAGTAGTCACGATCTGGCTGAAGTGCAAAAAATTTGTCACCGCGCTGGCTTTATTCGCGATGGAAAATTGATTGCTATTGAACCTATCGCGACCATGAAACACCTGTCGACACACCGTTACATTGTGGTATTTACTAAAAAACCGTCCCTAGTGGCAGCCAGAAAACTGCCATCCATCACCGATGTTCAACGCCGCTGCGACGAATACGAATTCACTGTCAAAGGTGACGCGGAAGAGTTTGTTTCATTCATCGCCGAACATAAACCAAAAGTCCTGCGCGAATCAGAACTAGAATTGGAAGAATTATTCATGCGGTATTATGAAGGCGAGGAGGCAAAGCGATGATGTGGCAGACGGTACGGCAAAATTACAAGTTGCCGCTGTTTTTGGGTGTTGGCATTAGCGTTGTGGCGGTGTTGTTTTCGGCGCTGTTCAATAAATTTAGCGATCAACTAAGTCCGTTCATCGACATGATGCCGGCTGGTATGAAAGCAGTGGTTGGCGATTTGGCGATCGGTACTACGCCAGAAGGCTGGCTGAGTATTGAGCTGTTTCCGCTGGTGGCGATGGTCGGGGTGGTGATTACGGCGATTGTTTTGGGCGCTGGGGTAATTGGCCGGGAAGAAGATTTGGGGACATTGGAGTTGTTGCTTGCTAGTCGACGGACTCGCGTGACGATTGTGCTGCAAAAATATGCGGCGATGGCAGGATTGTTGGTGATTCCTCCCGTGCTACTGTGTATGACCATTGCGTTCATCGGTCCGCTGTTTGATTTTCACCCAAACCTCACGCACGTTGCCGGGGCTTGTGTGAGTTTGTGGTTTTTGGGGCTTAGTTTTGGTAGCCTCACCTTTGTCACTCAGGCAGTGACGGGTAGGCGCGGGCTGGCTGTCGGCGTTGGTAGTCTAATTTTTCTAGGAATGTATGCCCTGTCAATTACCGCCAAGCTGATCGAAAGTTGGAAAGACTACGATGTCTGGTCGCTGATCCATTATTACAATATTCCGGGTACTTTGATGGACGGATTGGACTTAGGAAAATTGGTCGTTTTAGTTTGTGTGAGTTTGGTGGCACTCGGCGTGGCGGTGATCGGATTTTGTCGGCGAGACACGGGGGTGTAATACGGAGACTGTCGTTATAATCTATGATTTGTTGGAGCGTACATGACGAACTCTCATCCGCTGATAATTCTTCGTGGTAATTCTGGTTGCGGTAAAACCAGCACGGCGCGCCTGCTCCAGTGTCAGCTAGGCTACGGCACGATGCTGGTGTCGCAGGATATGGTGCGGCGAGAAATGCTTCGCGTGAAAGACAGTGAAAGCAACCCGGCGATTCAGCTGATTTATGATCTGTGCATGTACGGCAATAACGTTGGTTATACGGTGATTTTGGAAGGTATTTTGAGTCGTAAAAAATACGGCGCGATGCTGCATCGGCTGCTGAATGATTTTCAGGGCGAAAAATTGATTTATTATTTTGACATATCATTTGAGGAAACGGTGCGCCGCCACGCCACTAAGCCAAACGCTCATGAATTTGGCGAATCGGAGATGCGCCAGTGGTGGAAAGATCAGGACGTTTTGGACGTGCCAGGCGAGCAGCGAATTGGCGAGAAGTTGGCTCAGGCAGAAATTGTTGATATGATTTACCGCGACATTTTGGCGTTACCAGAGGGAACAAATACTTCCGCCTCTCATATGTAAATAATACAATGTATTTTCGTTGACAAACGCTATATATCGCGTGTATATTCTATATTAAGCACTAGATATGGTGTTTTAGAAAATAAATAACGTTTTTTGCAACACGAGCCCCTCGGGGAGGTTGGGGCTGGTTTGTTGTTGCCAGAATAAGGAGGGGTATGTATAAATCAATCAAAAAACGCGACGGTCGCACAGTCAAATTTGACCGCAAAAAAATCGAGAAGGCCATTGAGAAGGCGGGCCTGGAGACCGGCGAGTTTGACGCCAAACAGGCCGTTAAATTGACTGACAAGGTGTTGGCGGTACTGGAAACTCGCAACCAAAAACGCTTGCCAGGTGTCGAAGACATCCAGGACGTCGTCGAGGATATTTTGATTGATTCCAAGTTTAAGAAAACCGCCAAGGCCTACATCATTTACCGCGACCAGCATAAAAAACTGCGTGAAATTACATCCAATGCGCACGTCGATTTGATTGATAAATACGTCAACAACTTGGATTGGAAAGTCAAAGAAAATTCCAACATGGGCTATAGTTTGCAGGGACTGAATAATTACGTTTCGGCGGAAATTACCAAGACCTACTGGCTGGATAAGATTTATTCGCCGAAAATCGGCCGGGCGCACAAAGAGGGTGATTTGCATATTCACGACCTGAACCTATTGAGTGTCTACTGCGTCGGTTGGGATCTGATGGATTTACTGCGCCAAGGTTTCACTGGCGTCAAAAACAAGGTTGCCTCCAAACCGGCTAAGCATTTCCGTTCAGCTCTTGGACAGGTGGTCAATTTCTTTTACACTTTGCAGGGCGAGGCGGCTGGTGCTCAGGCATTCTCTGACTTTGATACGCTCTTGGCGCCGTTCATTCGCGCTGATAAGCTGAGTTATGACGAGGTTAAGCAAGCGCTGCAAGAATTTGTCTTTAACGTCAATGTGCCAACGCGGGTTGGCTTCCAGACGCCGTTTACCAACATTACGCTCGATCTGGAATGCCCGAAGCACATGGCTGGCAACCCGGTGATCATCGGCGGCGAGATGCAGGATACTAACTACGGCGATTATCAGGAAGAGATGAATATGCTTAATAAGGCGCTGCTGGAGGTATTGTCTGAGGGCGACGCCAACGGCCGGGTCTTTACCTTCCCGATTCCGACAGTCAACATCACCAAAGATTTCAACTGGGATAATCCGGTCATTGAAAATCTTTGGGAAGCTAGCGCCAAATATGGTATTCCGTACTTCTCAAACTTCATCAATTCCGACATGGATCCAGAAGATGCGCGCTCGATGTGCTGCCGCCTGCGGATTGATAATCGCCAGCTGGAGTATCGCGGCGGCGGCTTGTTTGGCAGTAATCCGATGACTGGCTCGATCGGCGTAGTGACGATTAACTTACCGCGCTTGGCGCTGAAATCAAAGAACGAGAAAGAGTTTTTCAAAGGCCTGGGCGAATTGATGGACATGGCACGCGACAGTCTGGAGACCAAGCGTAAGGTGCTGGAGAAGCTGACCGATTCGGACATCAGCCTGTATCCGTACACCAAGTTTTACCTGCGCGATATCAAAAAGCGTTTCAATGAGTATTGGAAGAATCACTTCTCGACGATTGGCTTGATCGGTACGAATGAGGCAGCGCTGAATTTGCTGGGCGTCGACATTGGTACCGAAAAGGGCAAGGCTTTTGCTGAAAAGACACTTGATTTTATGCGCGATCGGCTGGTGGAATACCAGAAAGAAACGGGCAATAATTATAACCTGGAGGCGACGCCAGCCGAGGGCACGACCTACCGCTTGGCACAGATTGATAAGGCCAGCTTCCCCGACCGAGCGCACTTTGCCAATGGATTGGGCGCGGCGGTCAAACATCCGTTCTATACCAATTCCAGCCACTTGCCGGTCAACTATACTGACGACCTGTTCGAGTTGATGGATTTGCAGGATAATTTGCAAACCAAATACACGGGCGGCACGGTGATTCACTTCTTCCTCGGCGAGCGCATGGATGATCCACAAACGCTCAAGAAATTGGTCAAGACAATTTGCGAAAACTACAAATTGCCGTACTTTACCTTTACGCCGAGCTTCTCGATTTGCGCCAATCACGGTTATATCGTCGGCGAGCACCCGGCTTGCCCGAATTGCGGCGAAAGCACTGAGGTGTACTCGCGGGTGGTTGGTTTCTTGCGCCCAGTTTCCCAGTGGAATAACGGTAAGCAGGCTGAATTTGACATGAGGGAGCATTATGACGATGCCGCCGAACATCAGCGAGCCAACGCCGTCGCTGTCCCAGCTTAAGGTAGCGATCGGCGGGATTCAGAAGCTGTCGCTGGTGGATTATCCAGGGCACGTGGCGGCAGCGCTGTTTCTCTCGGGCTGTAATATGCGCTGCGGTTATTGCCATAATCCTGAACTGGTACTGCCCGAGCGGTTGGCGCCGAGCATTCCAGTTGAGGAGGCGATGATTTTTCTAAAATCACGTGTTGGCAAGTTAGACGGTGTGGTGATTTCTGGCGGCGAGCCGACGGTCAACGAAGATTTGCCGGTGTTGTGTCGGATGATCAAGAGCCTTGGTTTTGATGTCAAGCTAGACACCAACGGCACACACCCAGATATGGTGCGCGGCATGGTCGAGGAGGGGACGATTGATTTCATCGCCATGGATGTCAAGGGTCCGCTGGAAAAATATGTGGAGATTGCGGCGCGGCCGATTGATCTGGAAGCCATCAAGGAGAATGTGCGGCTGATGATTGATTCGGGAATTGGCCATGAGTTTCGGACGACGATCGTTCGCGAGCAGCTGGAAGTCGCGGATTTTGAAAAGATTGGTCAGTTGGTCAAGGGAGCCAAGCGCTTTGCTTTGCAGCATTTTCGCACTGGCACGACGATTAGTCCGAAATTTGCCAATTACCACACCTTTACCGACGAAGAATTCAGAGCTGCCCAAAAAATAATGGAAAGGTACGTTGACGAATGCGTGATTCACTAGCTGTCGAAATTGTGCGGGTGCGCCAGGAAAACCCCGAGGTGACGACACTGTATTTTGTGCGGCCGTTTGATTTTATGGCGGGGCAATATATTACGGTGTTCATTGAAGGCAGTCAGGTGCGTGAAGGTAAGGCTTATAGTATTTCTTCGCGGCCACATGAAGAGTTGATGTCGATTACCGTCAAGGATGTTGGCGGCGAATTTTCGAGTTATCTTTGCTCGCGGCAAGTTGGCGACAAGCTGCAAATCAGTCCTGCTTATGGCGATTTTAATCCGCAAACCGAGCGGCCATTGGTTGGCATTGCGGCGGGTTGCGGCCTCAGCCCGATTTGGAGTATTTTGGCGGATGCCAAGCAGCCGACTTTCCTCTATTTGAGTCAAAAATCGCCAGAATACATGGTGTTCTCGGAAGAATTAGCAGCGTCGAATATTACGGTCAAAAAATTCAGTACTCGTCAGCAGGTTGAGGAACGAGACGGCTGGCATAACGGGCGGTTTGAGGTGGCGAAGATTGTGAGTGAAGTGCCGAGTGAGGCGCACTTTCTGGTTTGTGGCAGCTTGCCATTTGTACGCGATGTTTGGCAAAAGCTAACCGCCGCTGGCGTCGATGAATCACATATTTCAACGGAGACATTTTTTGAGCAATGATTGGGGCGACGAGTACAGCAGAAGTATCACCGACAGGAATTGACGGTGATAATTTTGACGTATTTTCGTCGCTAAGAGACGGTGCTAGCAGTGAGGATTTTTCGTCTGGCATTGGCGAAACGGTGGCTGATAGTGTTGAGCAGTTTGATTTGGTAGCGGTGGCCAGCGGTGAGGCAGAACTCAATACTGTTACAAACAGCAAACCCGAATCAAAAGAAACATCAGCACCAGTCAATCCCGAGCAGTGTCAAAAGTATGGGACGATTGCTTGTATTGGCTGCGGTCTCAGACAATTTTGTGAAGAGCGTCAAGCCGCAATGATGGCAGGCAATACTGAACTTCAATCCGGGGAACAGCTAAGCACCCTAGAGCAATTACTCCGAGAAGACGACGCGCCGGGCGAGATTGTCTGGGCACAGCCCTTACCTGACGACTTTGATGGTGAGGAACTGCCAGTTGCTGATGGTCCAAGAGTGGTTGAAACTAGCGCCGACAAGCCAGATGGGCCAACTGAGAAGATCACGCCGCAGGAACAAGAAAGTAAAGCTTCGACTAGCAAGCCAGTCGAAGTTTCGGGCGAAGATATGGATACTGAAGCGGCAGAAGCGCCATTCTTTGGATTAAAAATGGCTCCAGAAACTATCGCTGACGATATTAAAGATGTCGGGGAATCTCGGCCAGAAAGTGCTAGCGAAGTGCCTGTCAATACATCTGGCAAGGAACAGTTTACCGAACCAACAGAGGAAAATCGTCCGTCGATAGAAATAAAACAGCAGACTTCTGCTATTATCTCTGACGCAGTAGACAAAGAAAACCAGCAGCCGGTATTCCAATCTCCAGACATACCAACCCAAACGCAAACGAAAACTGTGCCGTCATCGCCGGGGGTAAGCGAGGATACTCAAACTGGTGATGAGAGTTGCAATCCGCTGGAAAATGAAACTGTTTACCCTACGGCTAGTGAGGATAAGGTTGCTGCTAGTGTTGTGGAAAATACATATGATGGCGATGAAACTACTGCGCCGTCAAGCGTAAAAACACCATCAATTGAACGCCAAAAAGAAAAAGTTTTTGTTATAACAGGGTCAGAATCGGCCAATTCTGAGCCGAGCCGAGCAGCAGAAAATGATGAAAGTACTACGCCAGTTTCCGAGCAGCAGCACTTGGCAGCGCAGTTTGAGGCGGTAAAGGTGGATGAATCTGCGACCACGGGACCAATTGATAATTCTGGCACGAAAGCATCAACAGACGCTCAACCTAGCGAGATTAGTATAGATGCGGCGCCGGATTATAATAATTTTGTCGAATCGACCGATGGCGTTGATGTCGAACAGCCCAAGCATGTAATTCCAACCGCATCTAATGTGTCGCCATATCAGGAGCAAGAGGACGCCGTTAATGTGTCGGCGGAATACGAAACAAACGAGACATCTACTGAAAAGATGGTTAATGCGGCCGCATTAATTCCAGCGAAAGAGCAGCCTGATCAGCCGGTGATTGTGTCATTATCAGCTCAAGATATCGTTGAATATGGCGAGGACAACGAAGCTTGGGCTGAGGAGGATATGGTGTTTTTTGTCGAACAACAAGCGCCAGTAGTAGAGCCGGGAGTATCTTCGGCTGAAGTGGTGACGATTGCGCTGCCAATGGAGGCAACTACGGTGCGTGAAGAAGTCGATGATTTGAAACTCTCTGTAGACGACGAGATTGGTGTTGATATGGATTCCGCGGGGCAATTGGACAATTCTAAGGCGGTATCAGTTCCTAAAATCACCAATGATTATGAGCCAGAGGGGCAGATAGTTATTCCTGCCTCGCCGGCTATTGAGCTAATACCTGATTTCGAGCTGGATGAGCCAGCAGTGGAAATTTTAGAGGAGCGCATCATGCCTCGCGAGGAGCGTGACAATATGACTGTAAAAACATCGGAAAAAAGTGATTTGTTGCGCCTGGATGCTGAAGTTGAAACTATAACTATGGATACTAGCAGCATAGAATCAGTCGTCGATTTGTCTGAAGAGCAAGAAGAACTTACTGCTACTGAAGTGTCTGAGGCGGTAGAATCTGAAGTGGACGAACAGAATGATTTGGCGGTTGACAGCGCGGTTGACAGTTACGGTTATAATAGCGAAACGAGTGCCGTGAGTGACAATGTTTTGGTCGTAAAAAGCTGTCAATCCCCTGGCCTATGGCCGGACGACAGCCAGCTCAATCCGGAGGAAGAATTCACGACAACAACTCAATCAAGTGCAGACGACAGCTCATTAGTATCGCGGCTGGTTGGCATGTTTGTAGTGGCGATGTGCGTGGTGCGCGGCCGACAGTCAGTGAAAGTTTAGTAAACACATCGCCTAAAGAAGCAGCAATGAAGTAGTATAATTAGATATATGAAAGCGCTGCAAACTAACATTAAATTATTCTTATATACGCCAAACAAATTCTTTGAGATACCTAATTTTCAACGCCCTTATTCTTGGACAGCCGATAATGTCCAAATGTTTTTAGACGACCTTGAAGAGGTGAAGCGTGGAGATAAGAAACACTATTTTGGCAGTATCGTATATATAAACGATGGTAACCGAAGCGTTATTATCGATGGCCAGCAGCGTGCGACGACAGTTTTGCTGATGATCACTGCAATTTACCATTTAGCGTTAGAGTCACCTGAAAAGCTTAGACTGGTAGCCGAGCAAATCAAGGACGAATATTTATATAACAGATATGCAAAACAATATGATTCGGAGGAAAATCGGATTAAGCTTCGGGCGGTAACTACCGACAATAAAATATTTGAGAAAATATTTAGCCAGGCAGAACTGACAGAATATGAGAAGAAAAGTAATTTGTATAAATCCTACCTCCAATTCTACGACTACTTTAGAAATCGTGATCATTTAGAACAATATATTGATACGCTTGATGACTTCGAGATTGTCACGATTGTTCTAGACAAAGATGACGATAATCCACAAAAAGTTTTTGAAAGTATTAACTCAACTGGCAAGCCATTGACAGATGGCGACAAAATCCGAAACTTCTCGTTAATGTTGCGCACTTCAGAAAAACAAGATTATGTTTTGACTAGTTATTGGCAGTATATTGAAACGTACCTAACCGATCCGCAGCGTGATGACATCACCGACTTCTTCCGTGTCTATTTGATTGCCAAGAACCAATCGGTCGTGAATACTGATAAGGTGTATCCAGAGTTTAAAAAAGCTTTTTCTAATAATATTTCTGATGATCAGTCATATGAATCGCTTGACGAATTTTACGGCGAGATTTTGAGAATACTAAAATATTATCGCTTTCTAAAGTTTGGCATAGACGAAAATAATGAATTTGCAAGACTTAGTTCGGTGGCATTTACAATGCGCTATCTGAGAATTGAAGCATTCTTTCCGTATGCTGTATCAGTCATGAAATATTGGCAAGATGGACATTTGTCTGATGATGAAATTGCTGAGGTGTTTGATGTGTTACGCGTCTACTTTTCGCGGCGTATCGTTATCAACTTATCGACAACAGGCTTAGGTAAATATTTCGCCGGATTACACAGAAGTATATTGTCAATTGCTGAGCAGGACAATGCCGTATATCTTGAAGTGCTGAAATATACCGTACTTTCGAAAAACAGGCAGATCCGATTGCCCCGAGATAATGAAATAGAAACAGCGATAAAAGCAAACTTTACCTATAATCAGCGCTCTTCCAATGTCATGTATTTGTTAACTGCGGTTGACGATGAGTCTAAGGACGTGTCATTGCTGAAACAGATTAATAACAAAGAGCTACACCTAACGATTGAACATATTATGCCGCAAACCATGACCAATACTTGGCGGGATGAGCTCGGTGACCGTGCCGATGAAATTCATGGCATATATTTGCATGGGCTAGCGAATTTGACATTGACGGGATATAACTCTGAATATTCAAACAAGAGTTTCCGGGAAAAGCGTGATATGCCAGACGGGTTTGCTGATAGCCCGCTTAAGATTAATAGGACTGTTGCTAAATATAGTACCTGGAATGAGAAGACTATACTGGAACGTCAGCAGTGGTGGATTGATAAAATAATTAAAATTTGGCCGCTGCCAACAAGTACGTTTGAACCGCCAATACTTGACACGAAAGTTAATATTTTCGACGATATTGATTTTACAGGCGCAGCGGTAAAAATATTCTATATCGGTGACGATTCTTATCCAGTAACGAGCTGGTCGCAAATTCTTGGCGTCTATTGTGAGTATCTGTACGACGAGAACCCTGATTTTACTGATCAGATTATGAATAGCGAAAAGACGAAAAATTGGATTAGTAATGATTCTAAAAGATTTTTTAATTCCGTAAAGATTCACGACACAGGGCTTGTGGTTGACGTAGCAACAAATACGAATCAAAAAATACGGCTCATGCGCGAACTGGCGGAGATGTTTAATGTTGATAAAATCTCTATCAATGTTGAATTGACAAAGCCGATTGAACAGTAGGTATGTGTGCGGTCTGACACTTTAGCTTAGTTGGGGTGCTTGCTATACTGTCTATATGAGAATCTCTGACCGTCATCCGTTGGATCGTCCCCGCGAGAAATTGGCGCGCTATGGTACGGCGCGGCTGAGCGACTTGGAATTGTTGATGGCGATTATCGGCAGCGGCAATGCTCGGGCGGATGTCGGTAAAATTGCGCGCGAGGTGCTGAAAATTGTGCGTCAAAAAGGCGGCGATGTTTCGTATGATGATCTGCATGGCGTAGTTGGCTTGGGTGATGCGAAAATTCCGGTGATTCTGGCGAGTTTGGAGCTGGCGCGGCGGTATTTGCTGGATAGCGACCAGCCAATCATTGACAGCCCAGAAAAAGTCGTCGAGCTGCTGGTCGACATTCGCGACAAAAAGCAGGAATACTTTGTTTGCCTGACGCTGGATGGTGCGAATCGTTTGATCGCCAAGCGGGTAGTGACTATCGGCACACTGACTGCCAGCCTAGTACACCCGCGCGAGGTCTTCGCCGACGCCATCGCCGACCGCGCGGCCAGCATCATCGTGGCGCATAATCATCCGAGCGGGAGTTTGGAGGCGAGTCAGGCTGATAAAGATGTCACGAATAGGCTAGCAGAAGCGGGAAAATTGCTCGGTATTACGCTTAATGATCATATTATTGTTACGAAAACTGACTATGTAAGCATTATCTATAAAAAGGATGAGCAGTAACTAACTATATAACAAAATGTTAAGAAATAAATTAACAGACTATGGAATATAACAGATTAATATGAGAGAAAAATGTTAAAAAGTGTTGACTGAAATTTAACAAACATATATAATGCAGGTATGAATCCTCTTAAATCTATCAACCCATCATTTAACTCAGAATTGGTGAGTGAACTATTTAATTTGGAGAAAATTCGCTATACCCATTTAGGGGGCACGACTCCGCCATGGCTATTCTTTGATTTGAGAGAGATTATGTACATATTAGAAAGTGTCGCGTCTGCTCGAATTGAAGGTAATCGTACAACGGTGGTTAGTGCCGCCATGGATTCATTGAGTAATGATGAAAAGCCCAGCGACGAAAACCTTCAAGAGCTTCGCAACATCAGGAAGGCGATAGATTTTATTGAAGAGACTTTTGATGGAGATGACAGTCAACAAATTACTCCTTCCTTTATTCGTGAAGTTCAGAAAATAGTTGTTACTGATTTAAAGCACGATGGTAGTAAGTGGCCTGGAGATTGGCGAAGTTGCTCAGTACATATTAAAAAAAGCGATCATGAGCCGCCAAATCATATAGAGATACCCCGGCTTATTCAGGAGTTATGCGACTATATTGCTGATGATAATGATAACAAAATGGATATTATCAAAATTGCTCTTGCACACCATCGACTAGCCGCAATACACCCATTTGATAATGGAAACGGTAGAACGGCAAGGCTTGTCACGTATGCGATGCTTATTAAGGCTAAATTTATCAACAAAACTATGCGGACTATTTTAAATCCTTCGGCTATTTTTTGTATGGATCGTCAAGAATACTATAATAAATTGGCTGCAGCAGACTCTGGCAAGGAAGAAGCATTAGAGGATTGGTGTCTATATGTCGCACGGGGCATAGCTAGTGAGATGGTCAGGGTGAATAAACTATTAGATCGTAATTATGCTGTGCCAAATATAATAGAGCCAGCATTAAAAAGCGCCCTTGATAGTCAATTTATATCTGCAGAAGAGCATGAGATTTTAAAGATAGCCATGCAAAAAGACCTAATTCAAGCACAAGACGTAAGACACCTATTTGGACCAACCGCCTCTGCTGCGGTGCAGACGTCTCGTGTTTTGACGAATATGAGAGACAAAGGATTGCTCATGGTTCATCCTGACTACCAAAAGAAGTACGTTATGAGGTTTGCTAATAACTATTTATTAAGAGATGTGTTGTTGGCTATGGATAGAAATGGTTTATTAGTAGTAAAAAATGAAGCAACAGAATAAAGAGAAAAAACGATGAACGGCTACAACGATAACATACATCAACAACAAATTGACAAACTCCAGCAGCTCTTCCCCGAGGTAGTCACCGAAGGCAAGATCGACTGGCAGAAGCTCCAGGCGACCCTGGGCGAGGCGGTTGATTTGGGTGAGCGCTACGGGCTCGGCTGGAAGGGTAAGAGCGACGTCTTCACCACTATCCAGGAGAAGACCGTCCAGACGCTCCACCCCGACCGGGCGAATTCTGTCGATTGGGATACGACGGGCAATATGTTTATCGAGGGCGACAATCTGGCGGCGCTGAAGATCTTGCACAAGGCGTATTACGGCAAGGTTAAGATGATCTATATCGATCCGCCCTACAACACTGGCAATGATTTCATCTACAATGACGACTTCAAGCAGACACGCCGTAGCTACGAGGCAGAGGCGGGCATCACTGATGATGAGGGTAACGTTGTGCGGGATGACGGTCTGCGTACCAATACCGGCGGGCATAAGCACAGCAACTGGCTGAATATGATGTATCCACGCCTCTTCCTGGCACGTAACCTGCTCCGCCAAGACGGCGTCATCTTCGTCTCGATCGACGACAACGAAGTCCACAACCTCCGTCTGGTGATGAATGAGATATTCGGGGAGGAGAATTTTGTAGCGCAGTTGATTTGGAGAAAAAAGGGAACTTCAACGAATGTTTCAGGGTCGCAAATAAGTGCACTGACTGAATATATGCTGGTTTATGCAAGAAGTGAAGTAGCAAAGCTTAATCAGCGCATATTCTCAAAAGACAACAGAAGTTATCCGTATAGTGATGACGAGGGTAGTTATAGAACGGCCATAATAGAGAAGAAAAGTACCGGTGGTTACGACCGTGAGACTATGAAGTTTGAAATTCTAGGACAAACACCCCGCCCAGGCAAGAGGTGGCAGATTGGTGAAGCGAAAGCGCGTGAGCTTGAATCGAACCATAGGTTTATACTTAAAGATGGAATAATAAAACTAAAGATATATTCCCACGAAGATACGGACACTTCATCGGCCAATCCGAATTTACTTCTGGACCACGGATCAACCCAGTCGGGACAGGCTGAAGTAGATAATATTATGGATGGTTCATTTTTCGATAACCCAAAACCAGTCTCTTTGATAAATCACTTATTAAAACTATCAACATCGAGTAAAAACAACGATATCATCCTCGACTTTTTCTCTGGCTCGGGTACAACCGCTCATGCTGTTGCTGAGCTTAACGCCGAAGACGGTGGCAATCGTCGTTGGATTTGTGTGCAGCTGCCTGAGCTGACTGACGAGAAGTCGGAGGCGTATAAAGCTGGCTACCGCACCATCGCAGACATTGCTCGTGAGCGCATCCGTCGGGCGGGCGCCAAGATCAGTACTGACCAGGCGGACAAGCTCGCCTCTCGTGACACTCCGCTTGACCTTGGCTTTCGGGCATATCGGGTGGATGATAGCAACTTCAAGCAGTGGAACGAGCTAGTTTCTGACCCAGAGGAGATTCGCCAGCAGGCACTTGCTAACCTTGACCCGCTAGAGGAGGGTACAACTGATGATGACCTGCTGACCGAGCTCCTGCTCAAGCGAGGCATCTCACCATTGGCGAAGATTGAGCAGCACGATAACTTCTGCTTTATCCCTTCCGAGAAGCTGGCTATTTGTTTGGCGCACTCCATAACAGAGGAGCTATTTACAGCCATCCTCGCCACCAAACCTTCATCCATCATCCTCCTCGACCGATCCTTCGGTGACGACATAAATCTAAAAGTAAACCTGCTCTTGCAAGCCGAACGGCAAGGTGTTGAGGTGGAGGTGGTGTGATGAATACACGTGACTACGGCAAAAAATTGAATGAGGTTTTGATGGTGTCTCGAGCAAAGATAGATGTCATTCAGAAAGCTCACGATGATATAAAAATATAAAAGTCCAAATTGAAGAGTATCTAAAGCAAACTACCGAACTCAACAATAAAATTACAGACGAGGAAACAGGCCTTCAGGCGATATTGGAGTCCGCACAAGAATTGGAAGGTAATATTAGTGCATCAAAAGTGAACGCCGATGCACAACTTCAAAAAATCACTGAATCCCTAAATAGTGTTCGGTCGAGCATTGAAGAAATGGAGACCGCATATACTGAGTTTACCGAACTCAACAATAAAATTACAGACGAGGAAACAGGCCTTCAGGCGATATTGGAGTCCGCACAAGAATTGGAAGGTAATATTAGTGCATCAAAAGTGAACGCCGATGCACAACTTCAAAAAATCACTGAATCCCTAAATAGTGTTCGGTCGAGCATTGAAGAAATGGAGACCGCATATACTGAGTTTACCGAACTCAACAATAAAATTACAGACGAGGAAACAGGCCTTCAGGCGATATTGGATCAAGCAACTAAATTAAAATCCGACATTGTCGCTGTTAAATCTAATGCAGAAACTGTGTACAAAGAAATTCGTATTTTTCGTGATAATGCAGCCGAATACATCAAGGAGATTGAGAATTTTAAAGGCAATGCGGACAATACAACTCAAAAAATCCAGAATAAATATGATGAAAGTGCTGAGCTTGAAAAGAAAATACAAGAAATATTTGACATAGGAACTAAAGGTGCGCATGCCAACTACTTTGTTGAGAGGCGTAATCAGATTAGAAAGATGTTTGTAGTATGGATGATAATATCTTCGATATCCCTTATAGCGACTGTAATTTTAGCTGTATGCTTCATTGTGCCAATGGGATACAACATGAAACATTCTCTTGATGTAAACCTAAGTGCGCTTTTGTTGCGTTTCAGTATATTGACACCTACAACCTTCGCTTTTATATATTCGTTGAATCAATACTCTCAGGAAAGGCGTTTGTATGAGAAATACGCATTCAAAGCTATAAGCACCTACTCTATCGAGACATCGCTAAATACTCTTCTACGTTCTACTGAAGGATTATCTGACCAAAATAGAGATAAAAAGATTACCGATTTTGCAATTTGTACATTTAACTCTATATATCAAGAGCCAATAGAGACTAAAAAGGAGCGATGGTCTTTCGGTGTAGGTAATAAAATATTGAAATTAACGGCCGAAACAAACCAAACCGTAGGAAAGATTCACCAAGAGGTTGATAACTTAAAAGATCTTGCAAAACAGGAAATAGGTGAATAGGATGAAGTTGTTTATTGTAAATGGAGATAGTTGTTCAGTTGTCCGGAAAAACCAGGCAACTAACGAAATAGTCAGTTGTTCGGAAATTACGAATAGCTATGTAGAAAATTCGGGATTTCCGAATTCTGTGGAAGTGGTGTTATGATTGAATCTAACAAAAAGAGAAACAACCTAAAGCCATATACCTATCACCGTTTCATTGATGAGGCGGGCGACATGACGTTTTTCTTGAAGGGGAAAGCACCAGCTCCTTTGGGTAGCAACGGTATTTCTAGAACATTTATATTAGGTATGGCGCATATCAAACAAGATTTAGAGCAGGTGTGTGGTTTTATTAGGGTATTTTGCAAAGAAATAGAGAGTGATCCGTATTTTAACGAAATACCTAGCGTGAAAAAGCGCATAGATCAAGGCGGTTTTTATTTGCACGCCAAGGATGATCCGCCAGAGCTTCGGTATAAGTTCCTTATGTTCTTGCTTGAGAGTATAGATTTCTCTGTACAGATGGTGGTGGGGCGTAAACGGCTTACGAGGTTTGTCAATAAACACCACTCTCAGGAAAGAGAATTTTATGCTGACTTGCTTTCTCATCTGTTGAAAGATAAGGGAAATTACGAAAAGTTAGTTATTAACATTGCGGAGCGTGGAAGTAGTACGAAAAATAATAATCTAGAAATTGCTCTATCGCAGGCGCATGAACGTCATGCAAAGACACGTCGATATAAGTACAGGGCCGATATAAAATTTAATGTCCAGAGGTATAGTAGTGAGCCAGTGCTGGCAATAACAGATTATATTTTATGGACGGTGCAGCGAGTTTTTGAAAAAGGAGAAACGCGTTTTTATGATGCTGTGAAAGATAGAATCCCGTTAATTTTGGATTTGTATGACACGACAAAATATGAGAACTATCAGAATTATTATGGACCGAAAAACCCTCTTA
Organism: Candidatus Saccharibacteria bacterium oral taxon 488; assembly: GCA_013099195.1. Classification (NCBI taxonomy): domain Bacteria; phylum Candidatus Saccharimonadota; species Candidatus Saccharibacteria bacterium oral taxon 488. Next base: position 797,446 of record CP039999.1, on the reverse strand, counting down.
CAAAGCAGAACAGGGTGGTTAATAATGACTAGGTGCTCTGTATTTCAAAAAGACCCATATCATTCTGAGAAGGATACCCTTCGATGGCGTGAAGCCAACTTTCAAATGATACAGGTCTTCGTGAAACAAAATTGTCCCTATGTAAATTATACTTTGAAGAATTGTTTATTGTCAAACATATGTAATATTCTTAATTCAAAAGGGTTATTTATTGATGAAACTAAAATTTGACTCTAATCAGCAGTATCAACTCGACGCCATCCAGGCGGTGGTGGATATTTTCGCTGGGCAATCGAAAGGTGGTGACGGTGCGAATTACCATATAGATCAGGGTAGACAGACAAGCTTCGAAGCGACGATTTCTAGGGGAAATAGTTTGGTGTTGGATGCAACGCAGATCGCCGAAAATATGCATAAAGTCCAAGATAGGAATGGTATCGAGAAAAGCGAGACTAAAGAAGGTGGCTTTAGCATTCCGGCGACTTTTCCGCCAGAAATCGGCGAAAAATCTCTGAAACACGGCATGAACTTCTCCATCGAGATGGAGACCGGCACGGGCAAAACGTATGTGTACTTGCGGACGATTCATGAGCTACACCAGCATTATGGTTGGAAGAAGTTTATAATCGTGGTGCCGAGCGTGGCGATTCGTGAAGGCGTGCTGAAGAATTTAGCGATTACCAGGGAGCACTTCGCCGATCTCTACAACAAGCCAGAGATGGACTACTACGTCTGGGACAGCAAGAAGACCGGTCAGGCTCGTGAGTTTGCGACGAACGATACCTTGCAGATCATGGTGATTACTATTGATAGCTTCGCCAAGGCGCAGAATGTGATGAATCGGCAGAGCGATTATGGTCGGCCGCTCGACTTTATCAAAGCCACCCACCCGGTAGTTATTCTCGACGAACCGCAGAATATGGAGACTGACATACGACGGAATGCTATTACTAGCCTTAATCCGCTGTGCACGTTGCGCTACAGTGCTACTCACAAGCACTTATATAATTTGCTATATCGGCTGACTCCGGTCGATGCCTATGATAAAGGCTTGGTCAAAAAGATCGAGGTGCATAGTGTCCAGAGTGAGGATAATTATAATGATGCGTATATCAATGTATTGTCGCTAGAGCGCCAGTCGAAGACTCGTTCGTTTGCTAAAATTGAAGTAGATGCGAGTGATGAGTATGGCTTGCAGCGCAAGATCATCAAGGCTTTTCCGGGCGATGACTTAGAGGCGAAGACGGGGCGTTCAGCCTATGCCGGCTACTATGTCGAGTCGATCAATCACGGCGATGATTGCGTCGAATTCAGTAATGGTAAGGTAGTTTATGTTGGTCAGCGTGATGAAAGCCTGCATGATGATATTATCAAGCGGCAGATTGAACTGACAATTGATGATCATTTTGATAAACAGCGTCGACTGGGTAGTAGTGTCAAAGTGCTGAGCCTATTCTTTATTGATAAAGTCATGAACTATCGTGAATATACGACGAATGGTGTCAGTAAGGGTAAATTTGCCAAATGGTTTGAGGAGGCGTACGCCAAGGTGGCGTCTAAACCAAAATATGCTGGCGTCATGGATGGTTTGTCGGCGAGTGAGGTGCACGATGGCTATTTTGCGGCGGATAAGAATGGCCAATGGAAAGATTCTCGTGACACCAAGGGTGAGGGTGGACGGACGAAGGACGATGATACAGCATATACCTTAATCATGAAGGATAAAGAAAGACTGCTGGATATAAATGAGCCGCTACGGTTTATCTTTAGCCACTCCGCACTACGCGAGGGCTGGGATAATCCTAATGTATTTCAGATCTGCACGCTTAACGAAACGTCGAGTCAGATGAAAAAGCGCCAAGAAATCGGGCGAGGACTGCGTCTGCCGGTTAATATTGATGGGCAACGAGTGTATGATGATAGCGTCAACATACTAACGGTAGTAGCTAACGAAAGTTATGCAGAGTTTAGTCGCAAGCTTCAGACGGAGATTGAGGAAGAGGCCGGCATTCGCTTCGGTGGACGAATCAAAAATCGTGATGATCGGCGACCTGTTAGGTTTCAGAAATCACGGGCGCTTGACCCAGCATTTGAGGAGCTATGGGATAAGATTAAGCATAAAACGACTTATCGGGTGGCGATTGATACAGACAAGTTAGTGACGGAGGCGGCCAGTGAATTAGCGCAGGTCACTATTAGTAAACCCAATATCGCTGAGACAAAAACACTGATTGATTCCATGGGTAATGATAATGGCTTTATGGTGCGCGAGACTGGTTTCAACACGTATGCGGTGCGCCAAGCTGAGGTAAAGATGCCGAATTTATTAGCGGATATTCAGCGTCAGACACAAATGACTCGCCGGGTGATATTTGAAGTGCTTGATCAAGCGGGGATGTTTGCGCAGGTAGCTATTAATCCACAGCAGGTGATTGATGAAACAGCTCGGGCGATTAATCGGGTGAAGCAGCGTTTGGTAGTTGATGGCGTTAAATATCACAGGACAGGCGAGTATTATGACATGACGTTGTTTGAGAATGGTGAGCTACAGGCATACTTGTATGATGCGGCGATGAAGAGCGGGGCAATTGCAGTGGGAGACCAGGCAAAAACCATCTACGATTACGTGGCGGTTGATTCAGAAGTTGAGCGAGAATTCATGCAGTCGCTAGAGGATAATGCTGACGTTAAGTTTTATATCAAGCTACCGGGTTGGTTTAAGATTGATACGCCAGTCGGCAAGTATAATCCAGATTGGGCAGTGGCGTTTGATGGTGATGAGCGGATTTACTTTGTGGCCGAGACGAAGGGGTCGGATGATATTAACGATAATCACTTGAGCGCTAATGAACGAGGTAAAATTACTGCGGCCCGCCAGCATTTTGCGGAAATTGATGTACCATACGTGGCGCCAGTGAGGATTTTGCGGCAAGCGTTGACTATGGTCAGAGATATCTAATGCTGAGAATGTCTATTGTTGTTTATTTGATGGCTCTACAACAAACCCGCTTCGCCGATACATATAATCACCAACCGTCAATCCTTTGCGAGGGAATGTCTCGGCTAATTCTCGTCGTTCAATATATGTCTTTGTAACTTCGACGATCCATGAGCGACCAGATTTTTCAACCAGATAGTAGCGTCTATCGCCTTTAAGTTGTCCAATGGCCTCGCCGGAAAAAGCCACATCAAGCGTTCCAGCTCCTACGAAAAAGTCGATGATTTTTTGCCACCACGTTAGTCGTCGGTGGCGATTTAGCGATTCAATGTGATCGGCGTCGGCAAATTTGTCTGCAACTGCCAGATCGGATGCTGAATATCCTTTCGTATCTGTCGGGTAGGCATCAAGATCAAGTGGTTCGCGTATGGCCGAAGCTAATCCTGCTCGTGTGTAGTCGAGCAGCTCGTCTACGCTAGTGTTAAATAATTTTGCTAATGCTTGCATATTGTCTATGTCTGGAAAGCCCGCACCTCGTTCCCATTTAGCAACTGCTTGTCGCGTAACGTTGAGTCGATCGGCTAGTTGCTCTTGTGACCAATCGGCTTGTTGACGTAATTGTTTAAGTTTTTTTGCAAAAATCATTTGGTGCCCTTTCATTTATTTTCTAATAGCATAGCGTAATTTTAGTGTCTTGGCGAGCAACTTTGCGTTACCTATTGCATCATGGGGTAATACAATACGCAAAGTTTGTCATAGGGAGGTATAATAGGACTAAAGGAAAGGTAATATGATAAAGCCGGTAGGATATTAACCATGAAAATCTCCGTCCACCTCAAGCCCAACTCTCGTCACCGCGAAGAAGTCGTGGTTGGTGATGATGGTTCGCTGACTATTTACACCAAGGCGCCAGCCATTGAAGGGCGGGCGAATCTGGCGGCGGTAAAATTACTGGCGAAGCATTTTGGTGTGGCGTCGTCAAAGGTAAAATTAGTGCGCGGCGCAACTTCGAAATATAAGGTTTTTGAGGTAGATAAGGCATAATAGCCGCTGCAACGAGCAGCCGTAACACCCAGCTATAATTTTCTACGGATATCCAGCTCCCGGTGTGGTATTGCCAAGTAGCCCCCGCACCGTCACAAACGAATACCCCTGCTGTTTCAGCGCGCTAAGGATACACGGCACGGCACCGACTGACGTTTGGTGAATGTCGTGCATCAAGATGATAGCTCCAGGGTGGGCGCCAGCGACGGCGCGCGAACAGACGATGTTGCTATTGCGATCAGCCCAGTCGCGGGTGTCGACCGACCATAAGATTGACGACATACCGCGCAGGCGAAGCTGCTCCAAGACGACGCTGTTGACCGCACCATAAGGCGGGCGCATAACAGTTGGTGTGACGCCGGTGGCTTGCTTAATGGCGTCGTTGGTGCGGTCGATTTCGCTGGCAATTTGGTTAACTGGTAGCTTGGGTAACTCTGGGTGCGACCACGAATGATTACCCAGTTGGTGGCCGCGCGAGTGCATGCGCCGCAGCACATCGGCTTGCGCGGAGACTTTGCTGCCGATCAAGAAAAATGTCGCTTTAGCGCCATGCTGATCCAAGATGTCCAGTAGGTGTGCGGTGTATGGTCCCGGCCCGTCGTCAAACGTCAAGGCGATCACTTTACCTGGGTTTGCGGCTGTCGGTGCGGCAGGCGCTGGCTTTGGCTCGGGCGGCTTGGGGATGTTAGCCAGCTTCCGGGCTGTCGGATTTTGCAGATATTTGGCAACGGCGGCGATCGGCACTTTGATCGTCATTTCGCCGTAGGCTGACGGTAAGAGCGAAGCCTGTCCAATTGGCCAAGCCAAGGTGTTACCATCATCAGTGATGGTGAAGTTCGACAACGCCTCCTTGGTGATCATCTCATCAAGATTTGCTTCTGGTTGGTGGCGCTGTTTGATGGTTTGCGCGACGTCGTGCCGGGCAGCTGCCACGATTGCCTTGATGGCTTCCTCCGATTTTTCAGTCAAATTATCCAAGCCAATCACCTCGCCAGACTTCTTGTCAAACGTCCAAAAATGCGTTAGTGACACCGGATGCGCGCCGTGCATGTCTTGTTTAATATTGACGATCATCGACAGAGCGGTCGAATTATTATGCGTAACTTGATAACTAATCGTCTCTGTCATTGGCCGGTCGAATGTCGGAGCGTTAGTGGCGGTGTGGCGGAAATCACCGTCAGCACGGTCGATTACTCGGGCGATGAGTTTGTTGATTTTGGAATTGCTGGTGATTGGATATTCAATTGAAACTTTCTCGTGTTTGGTGTCGCGCGTTACGAACTTGGAGCGGATGCCAGCATAGCGTGAGTCGGTGAAGTAATATTTTTCATCTTCCAGAACGGTTGGGCGCTGGACGGGTGGTTGTATGGATTGGAGATAAAATAACGCCGCCATGGCGACTACCGCCAACAAAAGTAGTATGGCGAATAAGACACCGCTTAGTTTTGATGTGCTTTGGGGAGCTGTGCTGGTTTTTGGCTCACGACGAGGCTGAGTTGACGGTCGTTCTTTTGATAATTTTTGAGATTTCGTTTGCGTTTTTTTGGCAGACATTAGTTCACTCCGCCAGCTTTCAAAATTGCTTTTAGGCCACTTTCACCACCAGCAAATCCACTGGCGACATAGTCATTGACTACCATGTATGGTAGACCGCTCACGCCAAGCGAAAGGGCTTTTTGGGTGCTGTCATCAATCTCTTTTTGGTGAGGTTTTTTGGTCATACAATCAGTAAATGTTGCCTCATCCATACCAACATGTTTGGCAGAAGCCAGGAAGTAGCCTAACGGCAGTGGTGGAATTTTTTGCGGTACGGCAACGTTTTTCACACCAATGCCTTTGTCAAAATAATCACGTTTGATGCGTGGCACGATGTCGTGTGTATATTGCCAATATTTGTCTTGGTCAGCGGCGCAAAAAGCAGCGTGAGCGCCAGTTTCTGTGTTGTCGGTAACTTCTTTGAGCAGCGTCACCACGCGGTGTTCGTAGCGAACTTTGCCTGATTTGAGATACTCATTTTTGAAGAAATCAGCGTTGGTGGCCGCTTCAACTTCGGCACAGAATGAGCAGAAATAATCAGTATAGTCAACGAATACGTGCTTGGCCTCAGTAGAGCCTTGCGACATCTTTTCGTTCCACGGCTTGCCGTCACCAATGTGGCGATTTGGCGGGCGATTGACAATACCATAAATAAATAGTGCTACAATTCCCGTGATCATAATCCCCAAGATGACCCAAATGAGTGCTATGCCGGCTGTTTTTTGTCGATTCATATGTCCCCCTGTTTTGCTAATTCGGTATACATAAAGGCGATTTGTCCAGACTTGTAGAGTGAAAAGAGGCTTAATAGCAGGGCTAGGATCAGCACGAGGGTGCTGGCGACAGTGGCGGCAGTGGCTGTGGCGGCGCCTGAGAAGAACACGGCAACGAGCGGCAGGATGAGTGACGTGCCGCAAGGAACGCAGCCCAAACCGATAGCGGCAGCCACGGAGGCCAAGCCGCTGAGTCCGACTTGTCGAGTGACCGACTGTTCATTACGCTTATTTTTCTTGACAGTGAAAATGACGACGGTAATTGACAGTCCTTGGAGGAGTGACACTATGAGCAGTAGCGCGCCGTTTAGCGAGCTGAAGCCCTGTTTGAATATATCAATGAACATGGTTCCAAAAAGGGAGATTTTGTCTAATATTGGTAGTCGCGACATCATCAGCGGGCCATAAAAATTGGCGTTGATGGCAAAGAAAATAATGAGTGCAAACAGCACGAATAAGATAATTGCCAGTAGCAAGTAGGGTGGTAAGCTGAGAATTTTACTAACCCCCAACGCGGCCGACTTGACAGAGCGCCGTTTATTATACACTCGGCAAAATTGAACCATGCATCCATTATACGTCAAAATTGCATAATAGTATGCATTCTGGTGCAGTCTACTCGCGTTTGGGTGGCGGGCTACGGAATGAGGTGGCTGTGATGGGGTAGATCGTATAGCAAGAGAGCGGGTAGTTGGTCGCCAACACAAACTATACACTGAGTGTATAAAACTCTTGCAATAACTAAACATAGGGTGTATAGTAAGAGTATGAGCGTTCAATATACCCTGTTAGGCTTTTTAGCGGAAGAGTCAAATTATGGCTATGAGTTAAAGAAAAAATATGACGGCTATTTTGGTAAGGACAAGCCAATTTTAACCGGTCAGATATATTCAACTCTGGCGCGGCTCAAACGCGACAACAAGGTCAAAGAAATTACTGATACCAGCGAATCGGGCGGGCCGGATCGGGTTCGGTATGAAATTACCGACGAGGGTAAGCAAGATTTGCAGGCTTGGCTGGAATCACCAGAGGCGCCGTCGCCGCAACTGCAAGCGACGATGTATGTCAAAGCAGTGCTAGCTATTCTGAAGGATGGCGATGCGTCACCGTATTTGGATAACCAACGGCAGGCGCACATCCAACGGATGCGTGAGCTGACAGCTCAGCGGCGTGACAGCAATTTATCGGATATGCTGCTGATCGACCACGCGCTGTATCATTTGGAGGCGGATTTACGCTGGATTGAATTAACTATTTCGCGGTTAACGCGGCTAAAGGAGGAAATTTTGCATGAGCAAACCAATAATTAGCGCTAAAAATATTACAAAGTCGTTCGGGCAAACGCAGGCGCTGCGCGGTGTTAGCTTGGATGTCGAGGCGGGCGAAGTACTGGCGATTATGGGTCCGTCGGGTTCTGGTAAGTCAACACTGCTACACAGCTTGGCAGCGATTACCAAAGTTGATGGCGGCGAGATCGACTTCGACGGCCAGCGGATTGATAAGATGGGTGACGATAAGCGTAGCATATTGCGGCGCACCAGTTTTGGTTTTGTCTTTCAGTTTGGGCAGTTGGTGCCGGAGCTGACAGCGCTGGATAATGTGGCATTGCCGCTGCTACTCAACGGCGTCAAACGCAAAGAGGCCTATCAACAGGCGAAATCATGGCTGAATAAGGTTGAGCTGGCGAGTAAAGCTGACAGTATGCTCGGTGAGTTGTCGGGCGGGCAAATGCAGCGCGTAGCGATTGCTCGGGCGATGGTGATTGAGCCAAAAGTGCTGTTTGCTGACGAGCCGACTGGCTCATTAGATAGTCTCAACTCAGAAAAGGTCATGGAGCTATTTATTAAAACTGCCAAAGACCACGGTACGACAGTTATCATGGTGACGCACGAGCCAACGATTGCCGCTTATGCTGATCGGGAAATTATTGTTCGTGATGGGCAAATTTCTGGTGCTGAGGCGGCGGTAAATCCAATGCGGGCGAGACTTAATAAAACTAATGCGAGGATTATCCGATGAGCGTTAGTTGGATGTTATTACAAAAGTCTGGCCGCCAGTCGTTCGCGCGTCTGGGCCTGACCACGGCGGCGGTGGCGCTGGGGATCGTGCTGGTGTGCTGCTTTACGGCTGGTATCAACGGGATAAAGGGGCGCGCTAGTGGGCTAGCAATTAATACGGCGGCGTATCAGGCGGCTCGCGGTGCAGCTGAACAAAAACCGATTGAGGGCGTTGAACCGCTGAAAATTGGCGGTACCTGGCGTGGCGATGCGTCGAAATGGCGCGGTCAGTCCATCCAGTCTTATTCAATGTACGGCACAGCTAAATCGCCGCAGTTTGCTAAGCTAAAAACGCCGCGTCCTGGTGAATACTACTTATCAAAAGCGTTGGCCGATGCGGTTGCTCAGCATCCAGAGGACAATATCTTGGCACGTTTTGGTAAAAATACCAAATACCTTGGCGTAATTCCTAGCGAATATGTTGCCAGCCCGGATGCATTGATGATGGTACGTGGCGCGAGCGCCGAGGAAGTGGCCGAGAGCGATGCTTTTACCAAATCTCAGGGACAGCCGTCATACTTTGCCGATGTCTATCGGACGGATACCAATGGATTGAAGTCGAACGCTGTATTTGATCCGGTAGCGATCATTGTATTTGGTGTCGGCGGGACGATCCTGCTGTTTCCAATTGTCATTTTCGTGTCAGTAGCAACGCAACTGGGCGCCGCGCAGCGTGAGAAACGCTATGCCGCCTTGCGGCTGATTGGCGCAACTAAGCAGCAAGTGGGGCTGGTGTTGATGTTAGAATCGCTATTGGCGTCGGTGGTGGGTGTACTAATTGGGCTGGGCGCGTTCTGGCTGCTGCAAGCGCCGCTACAGGCTTTCAAGATGGACGGCATGCGATTTAATCCTAGTGACTTAGCATTAACCAGTACGCAATACGCGCTGATTATCGGATTGACGCTGGGGCTGACAATGTTTGTTAACTGGCGACGGATGCGTCGAGCACAAATTTCGCCGCTGGGCGTGTCGCGTTCACTTGAAAAGGTGAAGAAGTTACGTGTTTGGCGGGCGCTGGTGCCGGCAACTGGTATCGCGATCTTTGCGTGGCTATCGTCGAAGCCAGGGTTAGACTGGCTGGCGGAGAATAAAGAATCAGCCATGCCGACGTTGCTGCTGATGGTAGCCCTGCTGCTGGTGATGTTCGGGCTGATTCTGGCTGGCGGCTGGCTGACGAATAAACTGTCGCTGTTGGCAGCGCGCTGGGCTAATAACGCTTCGATGCTGATCGCTGGTAAGCGTACGGCGGTGCATTCGCGGACAATTTTCCGCAGCATCAGCGGCGTGGTATTGGCGCTGTTTGCGGGCAGCTTTTACTTAACGGCGACCAGTGGTATTGAAGGCTTAAACGCTCAAGCTGTCAAAGATAATGGCTTTTCGCAATTAAAGCGCGGTACGGCAATTGTCATCGGTCGTTCGCTGCCAGGTGATATGGCGGAGCAACTAAAGCAAGAATCTTACATCACGTCGGTGGCGACGACCTATCCACGTAACGACGGCGACGCAATTCGCTGCCAAGATTTGGCAATGTACACCGAGCACGCGTGTCCGAATAGTGCTCAACCCGACCAATTTGCATTGCTGAATTTTGATAAGCCGGTGGTCAAAAAGGTGTCGCTGATTAATGACCGGGTTGATACGAATGGCGCTAAAGAATATTTGGTGACATTGAAATCAGACGATGACATCGAGAAGCTGCGTACCTTGGTGACGGCGAAGGCTAATCAGTACGATCTGACATATGCAGTGAGCGGTACTGATGCCAAGAAGCCGCATATCAATCCAACGATTCGCGAGTTTGCCGACTTAGCCTATGTCGGTATCGGCGTGACGCTGTTCGTGGCGGTGGCAAGCTTGATCGTCTCGACGATTGGCGGGCTGATGGAACGTCGCCGCTCGCTGTACACGCTGCGGCTGGGCGGTATGCGCCTCAGTCAGTTGAAGCGCCTGGTGATGGTTGAGTCGGTGGCGCCGCTGCTGATCACCTCGATTCTGTCGTGTAGCCTTGGCGTATGGACGGGGGCGGTGTTTACCAGCACATTCTCGACGACGCTGAAGCCAGTGTTAACACCAACGTACTTTGCCATCGTTGGTGTTGGCTTGGCGGCAGCGATTATCGGTATCTATCTAATTCTGCCGATGGTTGACAAGTTAACGCGGGCAGAGGCTAATCAAACCGAGTAGTGCGCCTCGGTCCGAGGATAATCTACCGAAAAGCGTTCCAGTTGGCGGCTGGGACGCTTTTTCTTGCGCTGCATTGATTCAGTCAAGACGAGACTTCCGGACGTTTGCAGTCAAATGCGGCTGTACGACGATGGAAGGTGTTAATCAGGGAAATAGGTGAAACTTAATTATTGTTTTTGGAACTTCATGCGGTCGTTAATCATATTCACTTTTACTGCCATGCCATCATGAATTCGCCCGTCAATCAGCTCCAGTGCTAGCGGATCAAGAATACGCTTTTGCACCAAGCGCTTGAGCGGGCGGGCGCCAAAGGCCGGGTCGTAGCCATCGCGGGCCAGCATGTCGCGGACGCTATCGTCAAATTCCAGCGTGATGTCGCGGCTGTCTTTGACTTGGCGGGCGACGCGTTTCAGCTGAACGTCGACAATCGCTCGCATTGCTTCTGGTCGAATGCGGTCAAAAATAACGATATCGTCAATGCGGTTGAGGAACTCTGGACGGAAATGTTGTCTGAGCACCTCAAGCATCTGATTATCGAGTGCCGACAGATCGTCGCCAGAAAAATCCATAATTGCTTGCGAGCCGACATTGCTGGTCATGATGATGACCGTGTTCGAAAAATCGACTGTTCGCCCCTGGCCATCGGTCAGGCGACCATCGTCGAGCACCTGGAGAAGCACGTTAAAGACATCGGGGTGGGCCTTCTCGATTTCATCAAACAGTACCACGCTGTAAGGGCGGCGGCGGACCGCTTCGGTGAGTTGGCCGCCCTGATCGTAACCGACGTAGCCTGGCGGCGAGCCAATCAGGCGGGCCACGGCGTGCCGCTCCATGTACTCACTCATATCGATGCGGATCATGGCATGTTCGTCGTCGAATAATTCGCGGCACAGACTGCGGGCTACCTCTGTTTTGCCCACACCGGTGGGGCCAAGGAAGAGGAAGGAGCCGATTGGCCGGTTGGTATCACTGAGGCCAGCGCGCGAACGGCGAATAGCACTGGCGATTGCGGCGATGGCTTTGTCTTGACCAATCACTTGGGTGCTAATATGTTCCTCTAATTTGGCTAGTTTGCTGGATTCGGTCTCAATCAGTCGCTCGACGGGGATGCCCGTCCAGCGCGCCACCACGCTGGCGATGTCATCAGGCGTGACTTCTTCGCGTAGTAAGCGGTCAGCCGGCGGGATAGCCGCCAGTTCCTGGCGAGCGGCGGCCAGCTTTTTCTCTAGCTCTGGCAGGTCGCCGTATTTGATGCGGCTAGCGGTGGCGAGATCCGCGTCGCGCTCGGCGATTTCCAGTTGTGAGCGCAAACTATCCATTTTTTCAGTGGCGGTATTGACGGTCTGGAGAATGTCTTTTTCGTGCTGCCATTTACTGTCAATCACCTCGGCCTGAGCCCGAAGGTCGGCGATTTGTTGCTTAATTTCCTCTGTGCGGGCTTTGGCGTGGTCGGATTTGTCTTTTTTCAGCGCTGCTTCTTCAATTTCCAGCTGCAAGCGGCGATTATTCAGCCGATCGAGGGCAATCGGTACGCTCTCTAGCTGCATCTTCAGGGCGCTGGTGGCTTCATCCAGGAGGTCAACGGCCTTGTCAGGCAAAAAGCGATCAGGTAGATAGCGGGTGGACAGCCGTGCCGCCGCCACGATGGCATCGTCAGAGATTTTAACGCCGTGATGGACTTCATACTTTTCCTTCAGGCCGCGCAAAATCGCCACGGTATCGTCAAAACTCGGCTCGCCGACATAGACTGGTTGAAAGCGCCGCTCCAGAGCCGCGTCTTTCTCGACATGCTGGCGATATTCCGCCAACGTCGTCGCACCGATCATGTGTAGTTTACCGCGCGCTAGGGCGGGTTTAAGCATATTGCCAGCGTCCATGCTGCCTTCGGTTTTGCCGGCGCCGACCATGGTGTGAATTTCATCAACGAACAAAATAATTTCGCCGGCGGCCTCCTCAACTTCTTTCAAAATTGCTTTGAGGCGCTCTTCAAATTGGCCGCGAAAGCTAGCGCCGGCCAGTAAACTGGAGATTTCCAAAGAGATCAGCCGCTTGTCCTTTAGCGATGCCGGTACGTCGCCCTTGACAATGCGCTGTGCCAAGGCTTCGACGATGGCGGTTTTACCGACGCCCGGTTCACCGATCAGCACCGGGTTATTTTTGGTGCGCCTGCTCAAGATTTGCATGGTGCGGCGAATTTCCTCGTCGCGCCCGATGACCGGATCAAGTTTATGTTCCCTGGCGAGTGCTGTGATATCGGTGCCGAATTTCTCCAGCGGCTGCTCAAGCTCTTCTTGCATAGTTGGTGGCATAGGTCCTCCTTTGATTTTTTGGGCTTTTCCAAGTCCGTATTTATGATACGCCGCGGCAAGAGACAGAGCGGGGATAATTGATACAATTATCATAGCAAATTAGCACTCTCAGTGCAAGAGTGCTAACTTAGTTTACCGATTGCTGAACTTGTCCTATACTGTCGGTATGAGTCGTTATATTTTGATGTCGATTCAAACTCGTTATGCCGAGAAAATTTTTCGTGGTGAAAAGCGATGGGAATTTCGTAAATCCTTGCCGCGCCACAGCAAAGACGATGAGCTAACCGTAGTCGTTTATTCGTCGGGGGGTGACCGGGCGGTTATCGGCGAATTTCGGGTTGGACGTGTCATGCGCTGCCCACTGGATGAGTTGATGCGGCTCACTGGGTATGATACGGATGAGCAAGCCGTGCAGTGGTTTTCGCGCTATTATGCGGGGCGGAAACAGTGTGGCGCGTTAGAGATACTGGCGTCGGTGCGCTACGACCAGCCAATTTCTTTATCACAGTTACGTCAGGTTCTGCCAGCATTTCGCCCGCCACAAAACTTCAGGTATATTTGGCCTGATAGCGACCTAGCAGCACAGCTTAGTGAAATGAGCGCGATATGCCCAGATATTCTTTCCAAACTTTCAAAACCTCGTCACTAAATTCCGGCAAGAGCTGCTTCTCACTAATCAATTCTTTTATAAACTCATAATATTTTTGCTCTTTAGCGTGAATATCGCCAGAAAAGAACAGACCTAAGATTTCATCGTTATGTTTCTTGTCTAATTCCTTATATTTATCTGTCGATAACCGACCTGTTATTTGCGACTGGGCTAACTGCTCGATAAACCCGCGGTAGCATTTATATGCCGACCAATGTTCCTGGCGATACTGATACTTAACATAGCGCAACGAGCCCATTAACACATCCAGATAATTGTGCTGCTCATCTGATTCTGTCCATATTTTGCCGGATTCTTTGGCGGGCTGGTCTGTGTGGTCGTTTTGGAAAATTAATGTTGAATTTGGAAATAATTTAGTTTTATCAGGTAATAAAAAGCCGATGTCAATTTTATGAAACAAGCTCATGCCGCTTAGGAAAAACGAACGAGCAACTTCGTGATTATTCTGAGCAATAGTATATGTCGCAATGATACTAAATTGATTATCAAGAGTCTTGTGCGTATAATCTTCGGCAACCTCTGGATAATTAGTTATGGCTGTAAGGTCAATGTCGGAAAATTGGTCATCATCAAATACAGCTCGCGAACCGAAAACATACAGCTCGTTAATGTATGGATTATGGTTCAGTGCTGCGAGTAGGTCTGGCGGGATGGTTACAGTGTGCATCTGATATAATAATACTAGAATCATAGCGAAAGGGGTACTTCATGAACATTCTCGTTACTGGCGGCGCTGGATATATCGGCAGCCACACTATCATTGAACTGCTGGCGTCGGGTCACGGCGTGGTGGTGGTTGATAACTTATCAAATTCATCTGCCGAGAGTTTGCGGCGGGTTGAGGAAATTACCGGCCAGTCGGTGCCGTTTTATGAGTTTGACTTACGTGATCGGACGCGGCTGGCGGAGTTATTTAAGTCTGAGGCAATTGACGCAGCGATTCATTTTGCGGGCTTGAAAGCTGTCGGCGAGTCGGTGGAAAAGGCGCTGCTCTATTATCAGAACAATTTGGAGAGCACCTTGACACTGCTGGATGTCATGCAGGAATTTGATGTGAAAAAGCTGGTCTTTTCTAGCTCGGCAACAGTGTACGGCGACCCGGCGCGGCTGCCGATTACCGAGGATATGCCGCTGTCGGCGACTAATCCGTACGGTCAGACCAAGCTGATGATCGAGCACATTCTGCGCGATGTGGCGGTAACCAAGCAGGGCTGGCAGTTTACCTCGCTGCGCTACTTCAATCCCGTCGGCGCTCATCCGAGCGGCCGCATTGGTGAAGATCCGTCGGGCATTCCGAATAATTTGCTGCCGTTTGTGTCGCAAGTGGCAGTCGGCAAGCGCGACCATTTGAGTGTGTTTGGCGACGATTATGACACACCGGATGGCACGGGTGTGCGCGATTATATTCACGTGGTTGATTTGGCGCGGGCACACGTGGCGGCGTTGGAACATTTGGGCGAGCCGGATGAATATAAGGTGTATAATATCGGTACTGGCCGCGGTACGTCGGTGTTGGAGTTGGTGAAAGCATTTGAAACAGCGTCGGGCCGGGACGTCCCATACCAAATCACGCCGCGCCGACCGGGCGACATCGCCGCGTGCTATGCTGACCCGAGTTTGGCAGGGGCAGAGCTGGGCTGGCGGGCAGAATTGACGATTGAGGATGCTTGCCGCGATGCCTGGAATTGGCAGAGCAATAATCCGAACGGTTACGAGACGTGATTCTCTTGACATACCTATTCAATCCGGCGGGGCGACTCGTCGGATTTTTATGTAGGCGAGACGTTTATTTATGAACTGCTCAAGATCCGCCGCTCGTAGTAAGTTGAGCGCTTGCTGAGTTCAGTATTGAGCTGGTCAATACCACCAAATTGTTCAACCAGTGTCTGGCGATTTGAGAACAAATTAGTACCCAGCCCCATACGGTCGCCGTCCACCGTCACGCCCAGTGCCGCCAGGGTCGACGGATACATGTCAAAGGCAGCGAATTGGCGGTTAGTGGCGCGAGTTGGCTGGACGGCGGGGTTGATGAAGGCGTTATAGACAGTTCGTTGGTAGGGAGCACCGGCAATCTTTTCTTCGTAATATGGCGTCTGCATGCCGAGGTGGTCGCCGCTAATGATGATGGTGGTATTGGCGTAAAATGGCTGTTGCTTGACCCACTCGACGAAGGACGCGATTTGTTTGGAGGCGCAGGCATGAACATTGTCGTATTTCGCCTCAAATTGCTCCTTGCAAACATCTTTATCCATCCAGCCATCGGTGAAGTGCGTGTCAACGGTCAGCATTTGCAGGTTGAATGGCTTGTCGGACTTGCTGAGACGAGTGGCCTCGTCGCGGGCAAATTGAAAAAGCTTTTTGTCTTCGTAGCCCCACCATACCTTGTAATCCTGTGGGACTAACCCATGTTTTTGGGCGTAGGTAAGATCAATAATGTGGTAATCGCCGTGTTGCTCCAGTAATTTATCGCGGCCGCCGAAGGCTTTGTTTGAGCCCATGAGGAATGATTGGTTGTAGCCAGCCTTTTCAAGCACCTGCCCGAGGGTATAAGCGCCCGGCAAGAATTTATTAAAATCACCCATACCGTTGCGGTCGCGGTCACCGAACACCCCGCCGTCTTTGAGCGGCACGCCGGCGGATTGAGCGGTCATGCCGGCTACCGTCCAAGTGGTACCGTGTGCAGGCAGGGCGCCGCCGAGACCTGAGGGTCGGTGTGAAAATGAGGTGTTAGTCAGTGCCAATTTCTCTAACTCCGGAATGACTGATTTGTCGCTCATGCCGCCATTGGCTTTGGCGGCGGGCGTATTTTCCAGCGACTCGACGTAGACATAAATTAAGTTGCGTTTGGTACTAGGAAACGTCAATTTGACGCCGCGCGGATCGACATAATGCTGATCATAGATCTTTGACGACTGGGCGAGGGCGATGACGTAGGCGGGGATGCTGAAACTTTGAACTAACAGCGCTAGGCTGATCATGAATAGGCCGCCCGCGTAATACGCTTGGTGGCGTAAGCGGAGCGGTCGTTTTTTCCAACGTAGTTTGAGGATGATTGGCAGTAGCAAAATGATGAGCAGCCCAATGACGTAGGGGATATTTTCCCAGACGGCTGAGGCAAAGCTGCTAGACTGCCCACCCGCCAGGCCGTTCTTGAAATAGAATAAAATCTCGTCAATCTTGGCGTCACGAAATTGCACAATTTTATAACGGCTAGCGACAAAGAAAACAGCGCTACATAGTAATAGCAAGACGATAGCCACGCGAATGATAATGCGGTTGTTGGCGCCGCGGCCAGACGGAGAGGTGCTCATAATGATATTATACAACGTTTGTCTGGGTACGTGGGCTGTTTGGGGGCTTATCATTTCTTTTCAAAGCGCGTATACTAAATAAGCATGAACAGAACGAAAGCGCATCATCGGGGGTTTGGTGTTAGTTGGTGGATAGGCCTGGGGCTGTTTGTGGCGTTGATTGGCTTTATGGCGTTTGACATTTTGCAGCGCGAAGGCGGGTTTGGCAAGAGTGATGACGTATTGGTGATGGGTACCAATGCCGGGTTCAAGCCGTTTGAGTACAAGCAGGGTAATGAAGTTGTTGGTTTTGATGTTGATTTGGCGAAGGAAATTGCCCGCAGTATGAACAAGAAGCTAAAGATTGAAGACATGTCGTTTGACGGATTGCTGCCAGCATTGGAATCAGGGCAAATTGACATGGCGGTGGCTGGTATGTCGGTGACGCCAGAGCGCGCCAAAAATGCGCTGTTTTCCGAGCCGTATTATTCCGCCTCGCAGCGGATTATTGTCAAAAAGGGTAGCCCCATTCGCAATAGGTATCAGCTGACGGGCAAGAAGATTGGTGTGCAGTTGGGTACGACGGGTGATACGCTGGCCAGGAAGATTGTCGGCGCTAAGGTGTCGCAATTTCCAACCGCACCAAGTGTATTGACGGAGTTAAATGCTGGTGGCGTCGAGGCGGTTATTTTGGATGATGCGCCGGCTGCTCAGTACACGGCGGGCTTTCCGAACTTAGAGATTTTGCCGGGTGAGTTATCAAGCGAGCACTATGCGATTGCCATCAAAAATAATAATCACGACTTGCTGGAAAAAATTAACCGAGTGTTGGCGGAGATGAAAAAGGACGGCCGATATGACAATCTCGTCCGCAAGCATTTTGGTGTCGCAGCACTTGAGTCGATGAAGAAAAAGGAGCTTGAATCGTGAATTTCCTGGAAGTAATCTTCGGCGATGGTCGATGGCTGTATTTGTGGCACGGTCTAGAGGTAACCTTGGTGCTAACAGTCCTATCATTACTCCTCGGTACAATCATTGGCCTCGTGGTAGCGCTGCTTCGTACCTCGACGATCAAACCGCTCAACTGGATTGGCAAGATTTATGTCGACATCATTCGGGGCACGCCGCTTCTGGTTCAGCTGTTGATTATGTACTACGTCGTCTTTGGCTCGTACCAGTTTATGCCGAAGATTTTTGTGGCAGCCATTGCCTTTGGTATCAATAGTGGTGCGTACATTGGCGAGATCATCCGCGGTGGTATCGAAAGTGTCGACAAGGGGCAAATGGAAGCAGCTCGTTCGCTGGGCTTTAGCCGCTGGCAGGCCATGCGTCTGGTGATTTTGCCACAAGCGCTCAAAAATTCGTTGCCGGCGCTGATTAGCGAATTCATCGCTCTGTTGAAAGAAACTTCAGTCGTCGGCTGGATTGGGCTGAATGACATCATGCGCGGCGCCGATAATATTCGTTTTCAAACCGCTACGGCGTTTCAGTCCTTGTTTGCTGCAGCGGTGATGTACTTGGCGTTGACCGCCATATTTACCCGTGTGATGACCCGAGTAGAGAGGAGACTAAAAGATGGCAGTGAATAAGGTGAAGGAAGTGGCGCAACCGAGCATTGAGCACCCAGCAATTATCACGGTGGCTAACCTCAAAAAACAGTTTGGTAGTAACCGCGTGCTCAGGGATATTGATGTTGAAATTTATGAAGGCGAAGTGGTGGTGGTTGTTGGTTCGAGTGGCTCAGGCAAATCAACCTTTTTGCGCTGCTTGAATTTACTGGAGATGCCGACCGGTGGGCGCATTATCATCGACGGCGTGGAAACAACAGCGCCGAAAGTCGATCTGAACGCTTTGCGCCAAAAAGTTGGCATGGTGTTTCAATCGTTCAATCTGTTCCCAAACTTGAGCGTGCTGGATAACATCAAACTAGCGCCGCGGAAACTGCGCAAATTGTCTGACCGGGCGGCGACGCGCCTGGCAAAGAAATTGCTCGCGGACGTGGGGCTGGCGGACAAAGCCGGGGCCTTTCCTTCGCAGCTCTCAGGCGGACAAAAGCAGCGCGTGGCCATCGCGAGAGCCCTCGCTATGGAGCCGGACATCATGTTGTTTGATGAGCCAACCTCGGCGCTTGATCCAGAGATGATCGGCGAAGTGTTGGATGTGATTCGTGAGGTTGCCGCCAAAGGTATGACCATGGTCATCGTCACGCATGAAATGAAGTTTGCGCGCGAAGTGGCTACGCGGATGATTTTCCTGGACAAGGGTGAGATCATCGAAAATGGGCCGCCAGAACAGGTGATGGATCATCCGGTGACCGAGCGAGCACGGAAGTTTTTTGGTGTCAAAGGGAAATGAGGGAGGTCCAGATGAAACATACCAAGCTAGCCAAACGCCAGAACAAACGGCTGTGTTTGGCCATCGGTTTTGTTGGTATTATTGCTATCGTCATATGCGGTTGGTATATGTGGTCGCACCCGCAGACACCTCCGTCACCGCAGTCCTCAGACGCCGCTCGCTTCAAGACCGCTTACTCCCGGGTGGCTGATGACAATCGCTTCGTCTTTGCTGCGGCTGGCGAGGTTTTGGAGAAATTTGAATCAGGTAGCGGCTTGATTTTCCTTGGTTTTCAGCAGTGCCCGTGGTGTCAGCGGCTGGCACCGATTGTCGATGAAGCCGCTAAGGCCGAAAGGTTAGACAAGATTTACTATCTCGACATTCGCCATGCCCGCGAAACCAATGATGCTACCTACAAAAAATTGGTTGAGAAACTAAAGCCGCATCTTCGCACCGACGAGAACGGACAACCGCGAGTGTATGTTCCTGATGTGACGGCACTAAAAGACGGCCGTGTCGTCGGTCATTTCCTCCAAGAAACTACCGCTGACGGCGAAAAGGCTACGCCTGATACTTATTGGACAAGGGAACGCCGTGCTCGGGCGGTTGAGCAGCTGAGGCAGATGATTCGGGCCATGCGGTAGTATGTATAGCTATTTTCAAAATAATAATTTTATGTTATAACACAAATATGGATACCGAGCGTGGAGCAGCATGTCGCCTTCTGGTCGAGACAACTAGAAGGCCGTCTTTGCCTGACATGTCAGAGCAAGTTGATCATATGTCCAGGGAGTTTTATCCAGAGCTTGATTTAGGCAATAAACCATTGCTGTATGTTACACCGAACTTTCCCCCTGTCACTACAGCTGAGCCACACAGAGATTTATCACGTGAAGGCTCGTCTCGTAACGGAGCATTTACTGTAGATGTGAAAACAGTTAGTGGCTCCAAGGAAGAGTTTGCTATTAAGCGGCTTCCGTTGACAACTGCTCTTGCCGAGGTCGCCATGACCCAGTATGTTAGTACGCAGGGACTGGCCCCCTTCTCAGTTCAAGCACTTATGATAGCAGGGAAGCCCAGTGGTTCCAAGTACCGTTCGGCATGGATCATGACTCGATTCGATAAAAGCGGTCAACTTTGAGGGTCTTGCATGGCGTGAAATGAGCTCAGAGAATATCAAACAGCATTTAATGGATGCTCTTTTGGCATTATCTGCGTTGCATAAAATACATATTGCTCACAAGGATGCCTTTATGCGTAATCTTGTCCGGCTGTCGGGTTCTGATGGTGATAATTCAGCGACTCGCTATATTGACTTTGAATATGCGAGAAGTTTTCGTGGTTATGTTGAGCAAGTTGATCACGGTGAGGATATTTTTCGCGCGCAAGGATATATTAATAGATCAGTTCAAGGTGACCTCCGGTCGTTACTTATTGACGCTATATCAGTTTTGGCGAATCAGCTCAACCAGTCTCCAGCCGATAGGTGGAAGCTATTAGAAAAATGTCTGGGCAGTTACCGAGAAGTGGTGTCTGCGAGTGAAAATTCACCCGCACTTAAGGAGGCGGCTGTTCATGCAATAACCACCCTACAGCGCGACTATATGTAGCAAATTATTGGGGTGTTAGCTAAAAATGGTACGTTAAGCACGATAGATTATCCGAAAACTGACTATAGCAAAATCTTTGGTAAATAGTCTTGGTGGGATTGTTACAATTCACTCATCATCTGAACGTCGGTCGACTCATTAACCAGCCAGTTGAGGTCAACCTCCGTTAGGTAACCTGGTAAAATCCGCGTGGTTTTTGGATCGACAAAGCCGCACTCCGCCACTTCCTCGACGCCGTGCGATGTTTGCTCCAGGTCGATGTGCCGGTAATCTTGCCAGTTGGTGATGGAGAAGAAAAACTCGAGCTGCTCAGTAACGCCGTGTTTAGACGAGGGGTTGGTGTCGGTAAATTGTTGGATGAATAATAGCTTGCCAATGGTTGGCTTGACGCCAGTTTCCTCAATCATCTCGCGCGTTAGGCCATCCAGCAGACTCTCGCCAAGCTCCAAACCGCCGCCCGGTGCACACCAAAACTCTCGCCCCGTGCCGTTATTTGCGGTTAATTTCTGGCAAAAAATCTCGCCCTGATCGCTGATAATAATTCCGCGTACGTTAACTCGTCGCTGCATATAACCTCCTTTGCTTTTGTGATCGCCAGAGGTTCTAGGTGGTGAACATGCGCTTCAAATAATTTCATGGTCGGGGTGACTGGATTTGAACCAGCGACCTCACCGTCCCGAACGGTGCGCGCTACCGAGCTGCGCCACACCCCGACGCTAAAAATAGTATAAGCCGAGCGGGTGATTTTGTCCAATCACCGTCCGCCAGAGTGGAGCTGGGCCGCCGCTTAGTGTTATAATAGAAGTTGGCTTTGGGTGGTAAAGGAATAAAATGAAACATATTTTACGGATTTTTAGTGGCTACTGGCTGATGTTTATCATCTTGGTCGGTTTTACCTACGCTATGGTCATGGCGAATTTGTGGCTGCCCGACAAGATGTCGGAAATCGTCAATAACGGCATCATCAAGCAAGATATGCCAGCGATTTGGCGCAACGGACTAGCGATGATTTTGGTGACGGCGGCGGGCGGACTGTGCTCAATTATCATAGGATTTTTGGCCTCCCGGATTGCCACTGGTGCGGCGCAGAAACTACGAATGGAACTATTTGAGCGGGTCGAGAGTTTTGCGCTGGCGGATTTTAATAAATTTTCGACCGCCTCGCTAATTACCCGATCGACCAATGATATTCAGCAAATTCAAATGACGTCAATTCTGCTGCTGCGCATGGCTTTACTGGCGCCAATTATGGCGGTCGGCGGTCTGCAAAAAGCCGTTCACAACGCGCCAGATTTGAGCTGGATCATTGCGCTGGCGGTGTCGGTGCTGCTGGTGGTCATTGCTGTGTTGTTTGTCATTGCTGTGCCTCGGTTCAAGAAATTGCAAACGCTGGTGGACAAACTAAATCTGGTGACGCGTGAAAACTTGGTGGGTTTGAAGGTCATCCGGGCGTTTCATAATGAAAAAATTGAGCAGAAAAAATTCCAGCAAGCCAACACTGAGTTGAATAAGATGAACTTATTTGTTAATCGCTTGATGATGCTGCTCGACCCAATCATGACGCTGGTGATGAACTTTTCTAGCGTGGCGATTGTCTGGTTCGGCGCGCATTTGATTAGTAGCGGCAATCTACAAATTGGTAATATGATGGCGTTTTTGGAATACGCCATGCAGGTGATTATTTCTTTCTTGCTGCTGTCAATGGTGTTTATTATGGTGCCGCGGGCGGCCGTGTCGGTAAAGCGGGTGGGCGAGGTGTTGGACACACTGCCGTCAATTGTCGATCCGCCGTCGCCGCAGCAATTGCCAAATGACGCTACTGGTAAAATTGAATTTAAAGACGTCACTTTTGCTTATCCAGACGCTGATCTGCCAGTGCTCTCTAATATCAATTTTACAGCCGAACCAGGGCAAACCACAGCGTTCATTGGCAGCACTGGCTCCGGCAAATCAACGTTGATTAATTTGATTCCGCGCTTTTATGATGTGTCGGCGGGACAAATTTTGCTGGATGGCATGGATATTCGCCAGCTCAAACTGGAAGAATTGTACGATCAAATCGGTTATGTGCCGCAAAAGGGCGTGCTGTTTAGCGGCACCATTGCCAGTAATATCAAGTACGGCAACGCCAAAGCCAGCCAAGAATTGGTTGAAAAATCCGCTAAAATTGCTCAAGCCACCGAATTCATCAGTGAGCTGAAAAACGGCTACAAAAATGAAATCGCTCAAGGCGGCAGCAATGTTTCCGGCGGTCAGCGGCAGCGTTTGTCGATTGCTCGGGCGATTGCTGTTGAGCCGAATGTCTACATTTTTGACGATTCGTTTTCGGCGCTGGATTTCAAGACTGACGCTAAATTACGCTCGGCACTGGCCAAAGAAACCAAACATAAAACCGTGCTGATCGTCGGTCAGCGCATCAACACCATCATGAACGCTGACAAAATCATCGTGCTGGACGAAGGTAAAATTGTCGGCCAAGGCACGCACCAGGAATTGATGAAAGATTGCCAAGTCTATCAAGAAATCGCCGTCTCCCAGCTTTCGGAAGATGACCTGCAGAAGATGTCGGCGACGACCGCGAAAGGAGCGGCGTAATGGCTCAGCAAAGCATGAAAAAACGCCAGCCAGTGAAGATGGGCGGTCCAATGGGCGGCGGTATGGGCGCGGGTGAAAAAGCCAAAGATTTCAAGGGCACGGTCAAGAAGTTGGCCAAATATTTGGCAGAGTTTCGCTGGCACATGCTCATGGTGGCGATTTTCGCAGTCGGTAGCACAATGTTTGCGATTGCCAGTCCGAAAATTTTGGGCGGCGCCACCAACCAAATCGTCGAAGATTATGTCAGCATGAAAGCGTACGAAACCATTACCAGCAAGCTGCCAAATGGTGCTTCGCTGCCAGCTGGCACGACTGGTGCTGATGTCCTGAAACGCTTGCCGAACAAGTCGGAAATTGAAAGCCAAATTCCATCAAACCAGCTTGATACCATCAAAAAGCTGGATCTCAGCCGGCGTCCAGAATTCCACTTTGAGGCTATTTGGCAGGTCGTTAGTTTGCTGATCGGCTTATATATACTCAGTGCCATTTTCCGCTACATCCAAACCTGGCTGATGACCCAAGTGACGCAGACAGTTACTTTCAGGATGCGCCGGCAATTGTCCGAGAAAATCAACCGCCTGCCGCTGAGTTATTTTGACAAGCAAACCTACGGCGAAGTGCTCAGTCGCGTTACCAACGACGTCGATACTATCAGCCAGACGCTCAATCAAAGCCTATCGCAAATCGTCTCCTCGACAGTGATGGTGCTGGGAATTTTGGTGATGATGTTTTCCATCAGCTGGCAAATGTCGCTGGTGGCGCTGCTGGTGCTGCCGTTGGCTGGCGGCGTAATCACGCTGATCGCCAAAAGCTCGCAAAAGCAATTCCTTCGCCAGCAAACGCAGCTGGGAGAATTGAACGGCCACATCGAAGAAATGTACGGTGGCCATCAGGTGATGCGTGTGTTCAACGGCCAGAAAAAGTCGCTGGCTAAGTTTTCGCGGATTAACAATCAGTTGCAGGAAAGCGCCTGGAAAGCCCAATTTTTGTCGGGGCTGATTTATCCGATCATGAATTTCATCGGCAATATCGGTTACGTCGTCATGGCGATTTTGGGCGGTTGGCTGGCGATTGAAGGCCGGCTGAAAATTGGCGACATTCAAGCATTCATCCAGTACATCGACCAATTCAACCAGCCGCTGGTGCAGGTCGCCAACATCGCCAACATCTTGCAATCAACAGCGGCGGCGGCCGAGCGGGTGTTTGAATTTTTGGACGAGCCGGAAGAACAGGCGGAGGGCAAGGATTTGGTGAAATTGGCGCACGTCAAGGGCGAAGTCGAATTTGACAACGTAGTCTTTGGCTACAAGCCTGACCAAACCATCATCAAAGGTCTGTCGGCGCACATCAAGCCCGGCCAGCGCGTGGCGATTGTCGGTCCGACGGGTGCGGGCAAAACCACCTTGGTCAATTTACTGATGCGATTTTACGAAATTAACAGCGGCGCTATCAAAATTGACGGCGTGAACATAGCCCAGATGAAGCGCAGCGATGTGCGGCAAATGTTTGGTATGGTGTTGCAGGACACTTGGTTGTTTAACGGCACGATTCGCCAAAATTTGCTCTACGGCAATCCAACAGCCAGCGAAGAAGAGATGGTCGCCACCGCCAAGGAGGCGCATGTTGATCACTTCGTGCGGTCGCTGCCGGGCGGTTATGACATGATACTGGGCGAGGAAGCCGCGAACATTTCACAGGGCGAGAAGCAGCTGCTGACGATCTCCCGGGCGATGCTGGCGTGCACGCCGATGCTGATTTTGGACGAAGCTACCAGCTCGGTCGACACCCGCACTGAAGTGCTCATCCAAAAAGCCATGGACAAGTTGATACAAGGCAAAACTAGCTTCGTCATCGCCCATCGGCTGAGTACCATCCGCGACGCTGATCTAATCTTGGTCGTCCGCGACGGCAACATCATCGAGCAGGGCAAGCATGATGAACTGCTGAAGCAAGGCGGTTTTTATGCTGAGCTTTATAATAGTCAGTTTGCTGAGTGATTGTGCGCTGACAAAGTTAGCATTCAGTTGTACTAATCACTAAAATGATATAATAAGTCATATAATTGAATTAAATCTTTTATTTTAGATAAAAAGATTATATATGGAGTATACTCAGTAGAATGTCTTTATCTGACGATATATTGTGTGTGAAAGATGAATACGGTCATGTGAAGTATAGAATACTAAATATTAATGATCATCATTTTGAAGACCTTAAAGAAATGATAAGGGTTAAATTGGCAGAGGTCTGCTATGGCACAGAGCCTATTGCTATTGAGCCTGATGAATATACCTACCAAGCTGCTTGTAGGCAGATGTATGAAAATCTAATGAGTCGTAAAGACGAAGAAGGCAAGTACGGGGTTATTGGTGAGTTATTGATGCATATTCTAGCTTCAAACTATTTAGATTTTTCAGCTGAAAGCATGAGTAGAATATTTGCACTTCAAAATCGGAATATAAAGCCAGGTTTTGATTTAAATTTTTATGACAAGGACTGTAAAAAAATATGGTATGGCGAGGTAAAATCTGGGTTAGTTGAAAAAACTAATCGCGAAGAGCTAATTAATAGGGCGAGCAAGGGCCTTAAGAACTACTTTGATAATATTATGTCGGAAGGACAGGCATCCACTCGATATAGATGGGAGGCTGCTAAGGCAGAGGTGGCGGTAATATTTGCGTCGGAGAAAAAAATAGAGTTAACCAAGTTACTGTCTAACAGTAGAAATATGGTTTATCAACGGGAGGGGACTAACCGTAACGCAATTCTTATGGCGGTTAATTTTGGAGATTTTGCTTATAATATAACAGACACGAAAGATGTTATTAAGAAAATTGATAGTATAAAGAATACAGGGTGTTTTGATAATTTTATAATTATTTGTATTCATCGTAAACTATTCGATGATATTATTGATTTCTTAGGGGCTGAAGGAGGGGTTTGATGTACAAGATCACTCTTAGCTCTTTAAGATCAGCATTAACAAGGAAAGCTGAGGATCATAATTTCTTATTTGCTAAAGTATACAGAAAAATAATGTTGAGACAGCATCTAGCTCAGGATGAGACGCAATTTATATATAGAATCTTAAATTATTTTTCACTTTATGGTGATGAGGATGTGCAAAAAATGGCATATTCAATAGCCCTAAATTACGGGCTTCTTAGTAATAATTTTTATGCATTATCTCATTTTGCTAGCTTATTACGATACTATCCTGTACTTATGCTCATACAAGCTCACGATAGTTATACTACAGAATTAGAGGCTGTGGAGGACGACGTGAACAGTCTATTTAATAAGGCGTTGGCAGAATCATATAAGGAAGAGTATTACAAATCAGAGCAACAATTTAGACTAAGTCGTAGTGTCAGAAATGTTTCTAATCTTGCTGTCGTTGCGCCAACCTCTTATGGTAAGTCTCATTTGATGGTGTCTAAAGCTATTGAAAAGTTCAATAGTGGTTTGTCTGTTTGTATAGTTGTTCCCACTAAATCATTGATAAATCAAACAGTATCAATGGTTTTGAACAAAAAAGGAAGTCGAACTGATGTTATAACTCATCCTGACATGTATGTTAAAAAATACAAGCATAGCCAATTTATTGCTGTGTTAACACAGGAGCGACTAATGGCATTATTGGCGAAACATAATGAGCTAATAATAGATTATCTATTTATTGATGAATCTCATAATTTATTTAAAGATGAGGATAGATTCTTAACTCTCTCGAGGGCAATCATAATCGCTAGTAATAGAAAATCAAGTGTGGCCATTGATTACTACTCTCCTTTTATTGTAGACCCAAGGTCAAGTCTATGTCTTATAAATGATAAACATAATTCAAAAAATATACAATCAAGAGAAATTACTGAGTATATGAAAATACCACGTTATTTTCTTTGGGATAATAATAGTCAATGTTTAGAGTTGTTTGATCAGTTTACGGCAAAATTTTACGAAATAACTGAATCGTCTACAGACTATTACCAAATATTATTTAGTAGAGGTGGGGATAAAAATATTATTTATGTTAATAAGCCAAGCGGAGTTGAAAAACTTGCCGATGCGTTAGCTGCTAGGACGCCAGAAATTAAATACAGCCCTGAAAGTCAAGTTATAATTGATGATGCATGTAATATCCTATCAAGCTATGTTCATCCTTTCTATAATCTAATAAAGCTCGTTAAACGCGGCATAGTTATCAGTCACGGTAAGATACCGGACACTATTAAGGAGCATGTAGAGTTCTTGTATCGTAATATTCCTGAGATTAGATTTATTGTTACTACGAGCACATTACTCGAAGGCGTGAATATTCCTGCAAGTAAATTATTTTTAATGAACTATTCCAAGGGGGCTAGGTGCTTGGACGTTCCTGATTTCAGAAATTTAGTGGGCAGGGTGGGCCGTTATAACATAATCTTTGATTTTACAAACCCAAGAATGGAACTATTAACACCAGAAATATATATAATTAAAAATGATGATTATATGGAGAAGAGGGCAAATGCTAGTAAATTCTTATCGGAGCATGCCAAGGAGGGGGTTGTAGTTGAGGACAGTATCAATAACCCGCTCCTTGCTTCTTATAAAGGAAGCGATAAGGAATATAGAATTGCCGATGAAGTTAACATACTTGCAAATATAGATAAAACAAGAGAAGCCATGTATTCGCAAATTAACAACTCAAAGCCATTATTGGCGCAAACTGAGCTAGGTACTAAGTGTTATGCCCATAACGTGAAAATATTTGATATTGTGAAATATGAACAAATCATCTCTAAAAAGATGGAGCATCTCTTGAACACTCAAATAATTGATGATGGTAATAAGTTATTAAATACGATTATTAGTGTTTTTCTTGAGGTGACATATCAGACAGGTCTCAGGATCGATAAGCATAAGTATGGGAATTGGATATATTTACTATACACAGAGCCATCTATAAGGGATATTTATATAAGAATTATTGACGAAAAAGCTAATAATGAAGCCAGCTTTTCTACGTTGATTGCAAGGTCTGTTTTTATGTGGCGCGGTAAAATCGGAAATCCAGTATATGTTGGCGATATAGGAAGTTGTGGTGTCGATGGCAAGACTGGATCGTGGAATAAATATCATATATTTCAGCAGCAGACTCAAAATTTGATGCCAAGTTATGCGGCTGCTTTAGCTAAGGAGAATCTTGATAATGTTGACCATTATATTATTCCATTTCTTGAGATATTGAATGATTTTGGTGTAGTCAATGAGTCGTTTTATAAACGTATAAAGTATGGTACTGATAATGACTTTAAAATTGCTCTTATTAGAGCGGGGATTGATTGTAGTTTAGCAAAAATAATTCACGAAAATAGTAATCTGAGAGCGCTTATCTTAATTGATCAAGAAAGTCCTGTGTGCACTGATAAGACTTCTTTCTTAAAAATCATGCACGAAGAAAGTATCTCGTTAATGTATATTAACCTAGTGCTTGAACTGTTATAAATTAAAAAATATAGATGACAGAATAGGATTGGCGGTGTCGTTTAATAGTCTGTAGACTTTCGCCCAGAGAAAGTGGTGCTTAATCCCGCCGCAAAATATCCAACACGCCAAACTTTCCAGTCAATACGGCCTGATCGATGATATGCGGCGTGAGAGCGGCGATGAGCTCTCTGGGCTTGGTGCTGTCTGGTAAATCTAACGTCGTGTCCAGCGCGTACACATAAAATTGGTAGCGGTGCGTGCCAAACGGTGGTTGCGGCCCGCCCCAGCCAGGCCGACCCCAACTGGTCATCCCTTCGACGGCGCCCGCGGGTAGTGATTCGCTGGTGATTTCAGTGGTTTTGGTTGGTAAATTCCAAACCGTCCAATGGTAAAATCCATCGCGCCCAGGCGCATCAGGGTCGTGGCAAATGATCACCAGGCTTTTGGTATTTGCCGGTACGTCGCTGATCTCGAGCGGCGGGCGTTGATTACCGCCGAGCTTGGAATAAATTTTTGGTATTTTAGCGTTTTCAGTGAAGGCTGGGCTGGTTATTTTCATGCTATGATTTTAGCATAGTGATATTTTTGTCGCTTCGGGTACGTGAAGGTCAAAATCAATATCGGTTTTCTGGACAATCTCGTAACAAGACGACACTGCTGGGTTGTCTGGTAATTCAATTATTTTTCCATCATTAAATAGCTGTCCTTGTCGGTAGATGTTGTGAATAAACGGCACATTTGGTTTTGTTTTTCTCAAGCGATATAACGCTGATTCATGCCGTGTTTCGCCATCTGTAACAACTTTGGGCTGCGTATGCCATTGTCCCATAATACATAATGTTGGTAGAGAGCCGTCAATTCCGAGGATATTTTTAGCTAGCTGCTCTTCTCGTTCTTGCGGGCTTGGTGGTATGATGGCATCCTCATCTAAATTGTCAAAAAATGTATCAATAAAAACGAGCTCTTTAAGTTGATTTTGCTGCAGAAGAATTGCTATCGTTTTTATCATCTCAAGAGATAGAACGCTTAAGTCAAAAAGGTCTTCATCAACTAAGGAAAAATCATAAGAATTGATCTTTACTGAATTGATGAAGTCAAACACAGTAGGGCTAGCTTCAATGGCCAATCGTTGTATGCAAGTTTTTTTAACCAAGGTATAGACGATATTGGCATTTTCTTTTATGCCGTGAATTTCACCATAAACAATTAGGTTTGACTTTTGTAAGGCAGGTAGCAGGAGATCGAGGTGTTTTATGTCTAATTGTTTCGGCAAGAATGTTTTGATGATTTTGTGCTTGTTCATAATATACTCTTTGATAGGTTACCCCGTGCCCTTGCAAAAACACAAGGGCACGGGGTGTGACGTGGGACTAGTCGTCCGTCGTCTTGGGCTTGCCGGATCGGGTCAGGAAGGTCGACGAGTCGACCTCCGAATCAACGATCGTGGCAACTTTCGCGGAAAAGATCTCGGCGTTGTTCATGCTTCACCTCCTTTCGATTGTCAGAGTAGACTTTTTTCCACCAGGCAGCACGCCATGTGTGCGGCTGCCGGTAGGCCTATTTCATCGGTGTAACCGAGCCACTGGCCATTTGGGTTTGCTTCAAGGAAATGCAGATCTCCGATTTCGTCTATCGCGAAATCAATTGCAGCAAAACCAAGACCTAGCGAAGTCAGCAGAGAACGAACCTTCCGCTCAATGTCTTCGGGAAGGACGTAGTCGATCACGTATCGACTGCCAGAATCTTGTAGAGATCTCCAGTCTACCGTGCTGGAGGTTTTCTCTTGTGGAATCTGACGGGCAACGAAGATCTGTTTTCCGATACAAGTGACCCGTAACTCACTTGTTTTTCTGATAAACCTTTGCAGAATGATCGGTTGTGATTTGATCAATCCCAAGGAGTCTATCAGCTCATCTGTCATGAGCGTGGTTTCTATCATGTAGCCTGTATCGTCAAGATCTAGGCTAGATACAGATACCGGTTTGAATACGGTTGGCGCTTCTAGACAGAACTGGCGAGCTGCGTCTGGATCTGATGTAATCAGTGTGTCGGGCATTGGCGGCCCAATACGCTTTGCAATCGACAATTGGTATGGCTTAATCCTAGCTGTATGAATGGAGCTAGGGTGATTAATCCAAAACTTGTCGCGTAGCAGAAAACACAGACCATTCAATACATCATGTATCTCTTTGTCTACGATAGACCTTTGAACTGGATCCTGGATACTCTCAAGGAATCCGTAGGTTTGACTGAACCCGAACGGCTTTCTGTACCATACGCTATCAATACTACGAAGATCTGTAATTTCTCCCAGTTGCTTGTATAGTATACTACCGTTTGAATAGTCAAAAGAGATACTACATTGCCCTTGGATTAAAAGATCTGTATCAATCCGTATGATCCGATTGCTTTCTGAGTCAATATATTGGCTCACTGCCTCAACATGAGGGTTGTCCAGAGAATTGGTCAGTATGAGAATTGTAGTCATGGTCTACTCCTGAACGAATAGATGATGGTAAAGAACGCGTTTAGAAATTCTCGACGCTTGTTTCAGCATATATATATCGATTATTTGTCAATACTCCGGAGGTTATTTATAATGACGTTATGAATAAAGTTGACCAACTCCTCGCCAGACATCCCATCATTTCCGACCAAGTTGATACCAAAGAACTCGGCATCTTGTTGCGAGAATTGGAAAAGGTGCTGCGAAGCGGCGTGGCAGGCAATATTGTGGAGTTTGGCTGTTATGTCGGCACGACGAGTTTGTTTATTCGGCGGCTACTGGACGCCTATGATTTTACCGGTGAGTTTCATGTTTACGATTCGTTTATGGGCTTGCCAGAAAAAACCCAAGCCGACGCCAGCGCTGCGGGTGAGCAGTTCAAGGCGGGTGAACTCTTGGCGCCGCGTAAAACCTTCGTCCAGAATTTTAAGAAAGCAGGACTAAAACTGCCGATTATTCACAAAGGTTGGTTTGCCGATTTTACCTCTGAGGATGTGCCAGAAAGCATTATCTTCGCCTTTTTTGACGGTGATTTTTATGAGTCAATTGCCGATTCGTTTCGTGTGTGTGACGGCAAATTTCAGGAAACGGCAACCATCATTGTTGATGATTACGCCAATGAAGCCTTGCCGGGTGCCGCGCGGGCGGTCGATGAATGGCTGAAGTACCATCTGGCTCGGCTGATAGTCGAGGCATCCTTGGCGATCATTCGAGAATGAGGCATATTTGACGATAGCTAATTTTTCCTGCATAATAGTAAAAGTATGACAGCGTTTTTTACTACATTCTCCTCGTCATTTCAGCTGGCGATATCATTCTGGCCATTTGCTGCACTGCTCTTGACATTTCCGCTGCTCGTTGTACAGTATATGCGATTACGACGGCTAGTAGTCGGCAGGATGGTCATGGTGTATCTGGTTGTATTGTATGCACTGGGACTCGTGGCGTTTACGCTCTATCCGATGCCAGATAATACAGCATGGTTCTGTGCGCATCATGCAGTCTCACCACAACTACATCCGCTCGCATCAATTATGGACATACAGGCTGAAGGGTTGCGGGCTGTTCTACAGGTAGTGATGAATATAGTCTTTTTTATGCCGTTCGGTATGTTTTTACGAGTGATGTACCCTGTACGCTGGTACATGGTTGTACTATTAGGACTCGCTCTATCACTAACGATTGAAGTGACCCAGCTAACGGGTGCGTTTGGCTTGTATCCATGTAGTTATAGGCTGTTTGATGTTGATGACTTGTTGCTCAATACCGGAGGTGCTTTGGTCGGCTATTGGTGTGGTCGGTTGCTACCAGATCTGCGCAATGTAAAGCATGGCGAGACCGTGACAACACAGCCGGGCCTAGTGCGGCGATTAGTGGCATTTATACTTGATGTGGTTGTGGTGCTTGTAGTGAGGACGTGCATCGGTATTATATTGTATATCACGATGCCGGGTTTGGCGGGAAATACTATTGCGGGACTGTCATATGGTATTCTCGCTGGCGGTGAGTTAGTAGTCCAGCTGATCATGCCGCTCATGATGGGTGGGCAAACGATTGGCGGCTGGATGACGGGAATATCATTGGATGATCGTGAACGTTCTTGGCCTCATCGATTGACAATGTATCTGCTGCGATTGGGGTATATTGGCTTGTTCATGTATGGCATTATACTGGGGCCTAGGGCCGGTATGCCTATTGTCATTGGCTGGCTTGGGGTGACATTAGTTAGCTGGTGGCGATACCGGCGTTTGCCGTATACGATTATTGATGCAGTTTGGCCTCGTAGGCGGTAATTCACCGGCTCGCTAAGTGATGCTTGTGTTCTTGGGCGTATATGCTATATTGTTAGTATAACCATAAACAAAAAGGGGATGGGGGTATGGATCCATTACATATTACATCAGAAATTGGCCGACTTAAGGCGGTGCTGTTGCATCGTCCGGGCGAAGAATTAGAAAACTTAACACCAGACTACTTGACTGATCTGCTGTTTGACGACATTCCGTATTTGCAGGTCGCCCAAAAGGAGCATGATGCGTTTGCTCAGGTATTGCGTGATCACGGTGTCGAGGTGTTGTATCTCGATCAGCTGGTGACCGAGGCGCTATATACTGATCAATTACGCGAGCAGTTTGTTGATGAAATGTTGGCAAATTCGAAGCAAGGGTCACGCCGCGTCACCAGGGTGCTGCGCCAGTTCCTGCTAGACCTACCAACGAACGCGATGGTGCGTAAAATTATGGCCGGTGTGCGCAAGGACGAGATTACGCTGCCGCCAGACCAGCACCAGCAATTGCATAATATGATCGAGAAAAATCACTATCCATTCTATCTCGATCCGATGCCAAATCTGTACTTTACCCGCGACCCGGCTGCAACCATCGGTCATGGTCTGACGATCAACAAGATGCACTGGCCGGCGCGTCGTCGTGAGTCGCTATTCATGCGCTACATCATTGATCATCATCCACGGTTTGCCGGCAAGAATGTACCGGTGTGGTATGATCGCCACGAAAAGTTCTCAATTGAAGGTGGCGATGAGCTAGTGTTGAGCAGTGAAGTGATGGCCATCGGCGTATCGGAGCGCACCACGGCTGAGGCGATTGAAAAGATGGCGACGAAACTGTTTGCTGGTTCTGGCTTTAAGAAGGTCGTTGCCATGGAAATTCCAAAGTCGCACGCCTTTATGCACCTGGACACGGTGTTTACGATGATTGATCGGGACAAGTTTACTATTCATCCGGAAATCCGCGATCGCGGCGGCAAGATGAATTGTTTCGTATTGGAAAAGGTCGAGGGACAGCCGTTCCCACGCATTACGCACGAGACGGATCTCGAGCATGTCTTGCGGGTGGCCTTGGGGCTGCCGAGTGTTACCCTGATCGAATGTGGCGGCGGTGATCCAATTGCGGCGGCTCGTGAGCAGTGGAATGACGGCTCGAATACCTTGGCGATTGCGCCGGGCGTGGTGGTAACCTATGACCGCAACTATGTGACCAACCAAAAACTGCGCGAGCACGGCGTTGAAGTTATAGAAGTCAGTGGTGCTGAGCTTGGCCGCGGCCGCGGCGGTCCGCGCTGTATGAGTATGCCGCTGGTACGGGAGGATGTATAAATGGCACAAAGTTTGAAGGGGCGATCATTCCTAACACTGGGTGATTTTACCGCGGGTGACATTCGGTTGCTACTAACGACGGCGAATGAATATAAGCGGATGAAGTACGCTGGTACGCCGCATCGGATTCATGAGGGCAAGAATATTGCGTTATTGTTTGAGAAGACCTCGACCAGGACGCGCTGCGCCTTTACGGTGGCAGCTAACGACCTCGGTATCGCGCCGGAGTATCTCGGTAAGGACGATATTCAGCTTGGCAAGAAAGAGACAGTCGAGGATACCGCCAAGGTGCTGGGCCGGATGTTTGATGGTATTGAGTTTCGTGGTTTTGCGCACAAAACGGTAGAAGATCTAGCGAAGCACGCCGGCGTGCCGGTGTGGAACGGATTGACTGATAAGTTCCACCCAACGCAGATTCTAGCCGACTTTATGACTATCGAGGAGCACCTTGGTCGGCTGCACGGCGTCAAGCTGGTGTTTGTCGGCGATGGCCGCAACAACATGGCTAATAGTTTGCTGCTCGGCTCGGCCATCATGGGGCTGGACTTTCGGATTTTAGCGCCGCGTGAATTGTTCCCTGAAGAGGGCCTCGTCCATCACGCGCATGAGCTGGCGCACCAGAACCACGGGCGGATTACTATCACTGATAATTTTGAGGAAGCCCTGCGCGGTGCCGATGTCGTTTACACCGATGTCTGGGTGTCGATGGGCGAAGAGGATAAGTTCGCTGAGCGCATCAATCAGCTGCGTCACTTCCAGGTTAATCGCGACATGCTGAACCTTACTGGCAATCCTGAGGTCAAGTTCATGCACTGCTTGCCGGCCTTTCATGATGCGTTGACCACGACCGGCCAGCACATCAGGGATGATTTCGGGCTAGAGGCGATGGAGGTGACGGATGACGTCTTCCGCTCGCCAAATTCGATCGTCTTTGACCAGGCGGAGAATCGTATGCATACCATCAAGGCGGTTATCGCTTTGACGCTGTAGATGTCTAATACAGGAGTAAAGGAGGCTCCGGACATGGTAGAAAAAATGAAAAAAATTAAGAAAAAGCTGCGCTCGCCCTCAGCCTTTACCGTGCTGTTTGTGGTGATTGCCTTGATGGCAGTCCTAACGTGGATTATCCCGTCTGGTGTGTACAACACAAAACCAGATCCAAATGATGCGGAAAAGACAGTGCGCATCGCTGGTACGTATAAACAGACTGATAAAGTCACTACTAAAAAAGCCGATGACGGCACCGAGACAACCACTGATTCCCGCCAAGGTTTGTGGGATGCAGCACTTGCACCGATCAAGGGCATGAGTGAGAAGCTCGACGTCATCGTCTTCGTGTTGATCCTCGGTGGCTTCCTCGGGGTGACGATGAAGACTGGTGCGCTGGATGCGACGCTTGGTGCCATGCTGCGCAAGATGAAGGGCAAGGAGAAATGGCTTATCCCAATTCTCATGACGTTCTTCGCTATCGGTGGTACCACCTACGGCATGCAGGAAGAGGCAGTGGCGTTTTATGCGCTGGTGGTGCCGATCATGATGGCGGCTGGCTACAACGCCATGACCGCGGTGATGGTGATCGTGCTCGGTGGTGGCGTCGGTGTGCTTGGCTCGACCTTGAATCCATTTTCGACTGGTATCGCTGCCAAGTCGGCTGACGTGCCACTCGGTAATGTGTTGGGTCTCCAATCAATAATTTTACTGCTCTGTTTGATCGCGGCTATCGTGTTCACCATGCGATACGCGTCAAAGGTAAAGGCTGGTAAGTATAAAGATGATGTTCGCTACAAGCCAGCCACCACCGCACTTGATATGAGCAACGTGCCAGAATTTACCGGTCCGCGTAAAGCAGTGATGGCGGTCTTTGGCGTCACTTTCCTACTGATGATCATCTCGCTTATCCCGTGGGGCAACTGGGGGATCACACTGTTCGCCGATATCCATAAATGGTTTGCAGGGCTACCGGTCGTTGGTGCTATCTTGGGTCTTGATCATGTCTTGCCATTTGGTGAGTGGTACTTCAACGAGATCTCGACCCTGTTTCTGTTGTCAACCTTAGTCATCGCAGCGATTTATTATCGCCAATTCAAGAAAGAGGAAGTCTTCGTTGTTGACACCTTCCTGAAGGGTACAGCCGATCTACTGAGTGTGGCACTGATCATTGCAGTGGCAGCTGGTGTTGGCGTGGTGATGCAGAATGGTGCGATCCAAGACACGATCATTAGCTGGGGTGAATCTGCACTGAAGGGTGCGGGTAGCTTTGTTGGTATTCTCGCCTATATCTTCTACTTGCCGATGAGCTTTATCATTCCGTCATCATCAGGTCTAGCGGCGGCAACTATGCCAGTCATTGCGCCGGTGGCTGATCTAGTCGGCTCCAGCAAGGAGATCATCGTTGTCGCATTTGCCGCGGCATCGGGTCTGTTGAATATGATGGCCCCAACCATTGCTTCATTGATGGGTGGTCTGGCCCTAGCCGGCGTGTCGTACCGTGCATGGTTGAAGCGCTCGATGCCAATCATGGTGGTCTTTGCGATAATTAGCCTCGTAGCTATCACGGTATACGGAGCCATTGCTTAATGAATCAGCAGCGAACTATTGTCGTCGCGCTTGGAGGTAACGCCCTGCAACGTCAGGGCGAGGCCTCGTCTCAGGCGCAGCAGCGAGTGGCTGACGAGACCATTGCCCAGCTCCTGCCGCTGATTCAAGCTGGCCACCGTGTAGCCATTGTCCACGGCAATGGCCCGCAGGTCGGTAACATTGTCCTACACGAGGAAGCGATTAACACCGAGGCGGTGCCGAGCTTACCGCTGGAAGATTCTGGTGCGATGAGCCAGGGGCTAATTGGTTTTTGGCTGCAGCAAGCAATCCACGATGCGCTGGCAACTCGTGGTGTGCATGATAAGTATGCAGCGAGCATCGTTACCCAGACGGTGGTTGATCAGGCTGATCCAGCATTTCAAAATCCAACCAAGCCGATCGGGCCATTCTATTCGGAAGAAGAGGCCAGGAAAGTACAGGCCGAGCGTGGCTATACGGTGCGTGAAGACTCGGGTCGTGGCTGGCGGCGCGTTGTGCCATCACCAAAGCCTCAGGAGATTGTTGAGGCTCCGGTTATCAAGGCGCTGGTTGACGCTGGCGTGTTGGTGGTCTCGACTGGCGGCGGCGGCATCCCGGTGCTGCGTGACGCATCGGGTCAATTGAGTGGCGTGGCGGCGGTGATTGACAAAGATTTTGGTGCGGCCAAACTGGCGGACACACTCGGGGCGGACACACTATTGATCCTAACCTCGGTTGATGCAGCTAAGGTCAATTTTGGTCAGCCGACGGAGCAGGCGCTTGGCGAAGTATCAGCCGAGGAGCTGCAGCAGCATATTGATGCTGGGCAGTTTGCGGCTGGCTCAATGCTACCAAAAACCCAGGCGGCGTTAAGTTTTGTGGCCGGCGCTTCGGGGCGTACGGCGATCATCACCTCGCTCGAAAAAACCGCTGACGCTATCAACGGTGCTGCTGGTACGCGCATCAAGAGTTAGTGCTCATATAAATAAACACTCAAAACCACCAGTCGGGTAGCTCGGCTGGTGGTTTTTGATGATGTCCTCCGCAAGCTTATTGTCATCTAACCGGTACCAAAATATTTCAAATGAGCTATACTGAGTACATGATAGAATACCTGCATTCAACAGGCGAGGCGATCGCACCGATTCAGACATTGCGTAGCGGCAGTTGGCTGCGCTGCGAACGGCCAACCGAAGAGGAAGTGTCCGAGCTGCTGACGCTGGGGATGGATGAGGATATGATTAGTGACGCGCTCGACCCGCATGAGGTGCCGCGTATTGAGTTTGATGATGAGTGGACGTACTTGATCGCCCGGCTACCGGATACGGATGATGATTTTAATGATTTTACTACGCCAATTTTGTTCGGCATTCACAAAGAGTATGTGGTGACATTGTCGCGCGATAGCTTGGGTCGGCTGTGGCAGCCGTTTATCGATAAGACGCGGGTGCGGACATCGCGGCGGATTGAACTGGTGGTGGCGATGATCGAGGCGGTATCAAGTCAGTACCAGCGGCGGGTGGCGACCATCAATCGCCAAATGCGGGCGGCGACTGACGATATTCACACTTTGCGGGCGCGTGATATCGTCACCTTGACCGAATATGAGCGCAAGTTAAATGACTACCTGGATGCCTTGCTGCCGATGAACTGGGCGATTGAGCGGTTGATTGCCAATCGCAGCTTGCGACTCAAGGATGATGACAAGGATGACGTCGAAGATATTTCCATCGACCTCGAGCAGGTAATTAGCCGTTGTAAATCGCTGCTGCGAACCATCACCAATGTGCGTGATAGCTACCGGGCGGTGATGGATACTCGGTTGAATGAGACAATTCGATTGCTAACGGTGATCACGGTGGCGCTGACTATCCCGACGATGGTGGCCGGGCTGTATGGCATGAATGTGCCTTTGCCGGCTGCAGAGAGCCCGGTGACCTTTTGGGTGGTTATCGGCGGTAGCGCGCTGGCGGCACTGGCGATTGGCTATTATTTCTTGAAGCGGCGCTGAGATCCTCGGCGGGATGGCGCTTGTGCTTGCCGTTATTTTCGGGTATAATAAAGCGACATGGATATCAAAAAACTGATTCACTTTTTTAAGGATAAATTAGCGCAGCTGCCGGCTATGCGCGAGCTGCACGATCCTGAGAATTCGCGGTTTGTCGCCTGGTGGAGTGAGGTGATGGCGACCGGTGAGGAAATGGGCGACGCCTATATGCACCGAGTGATGCGGATCGAGTTTTTGCCGGCAATTGTTTCCGAGGGCGGGGATAATTCTGAGGAATTTGCTCAGGCCTATCAGCGTGGTATGGACGAGGCGGAGGCCTTGATGCGGGCGACGATTGAAGGCCTCGAAAACCTCCAACGCAAAGCCGAAGCCGCCAAGCGCAGTCCCAAGCATGCGCACGAAGTGGTCTCGCCCTACGTTGCGCTCAGCGACGAGCAGGTCAAGCAAGTTACTCAGGCGATGCGCCTCGATCGGTATGATGGTCAGACGCAGCGGACGGTCAAACGCCTCCTCGAGGAGCTCAAAAATGGTGGCACAAACAAGGACGCTATCGTTGACGCCGTAACGTGGCTGGCTGAGCAGCAGCCCGATGCATTGGTGGCGTTTTTGCTAGCGGCAAGTCACGCGGCGTAATGTCGCTACTGCGGCTACTCGGTTAGGTGCGATATTATAATTGTAATTGGGTGTTAGTTCTGGGTTTTTATTATTCTGCTAGCACGCCATATCCCAGCAGCCCATCGTAGCGCTTATCGTGGTTGGTGAATACGCGGATACGGTTCATTTCATTACCGCCAACAGTGGTCAGAACGCCGTCGTTATTTTTGAGGACAATATTCGTATGGTCGCCAAACACCGGCGAGCCACGATAAATTGCCACATCACCTGGACGCGGTTGATAGCCAGAGGTGACGGGCTTGAATCGACCGGCTGCTTCGTAATATTCACGCAAGGTAAACGTTCCTGGAATGCGCCAGCCACCAGTGTGCGGATTCTTTAATGGCGCGTTCGCCTGCTGCATGACCCAACTCACAAAGTCAGCGCACCAAGCTTCACGGACGCCCTGGCTGAACTTGGTGCCAGCGGACTGTGCTTCGAATTCAGTTTTGGCGAGGCTGATAATTTTTTGCCGGGTTGGGTGTAAATTTATGGTATCAATCTGCGGGAATGTCGCCTCGCCGCGTGACGGATCGACGCTACTGGCGACCCTTAGCGAATGAAGTTTATGAGCAATCTTTGGCCAGTACAGCACGCCGAGACTGATACAAACAGCGATCAATGGTATCAGCACCAGCGCAAATACGTATCGTTTCCTGAGACGACTCTGCGGCCGCGTGATAGAGAGTTCGGGTTTCTTTGGCATATAGCTAGTATAGCGGTATCGTATCGGCTTGGCTAGATCCCTCGGTTGCATCGCCCGCCTGGAGTGCTATAATTACTAGATAATAGATAGCTTGGCAGGGAGTCACTCTATCATTTAAGGTATACAGTGCTGAAATAGAGCGCGGAAAGGAGTTATACATGGCTCAACCTGAACCAATCATAACAGTTGACCAACTCGTCAAGACCTATAGCGGCAAAAATGTTGTTGATGGCGTGTCGTTTGAGGTCAAGAAAGGCGAGATCTTTGGTATCCTCGGTCCCAACGGTGCCGGCAAGACGACGACGCTAGAGATGCTGGAGGCGCTCCGGCCGATTGACGGCGGTACGGCGACTATCGACGGGATTGATGTTGCTAAGCAGCCGAAGCACATTAAAAACATCATCGGCATCCAGCTACAATCGACAACGTTTTACGACAAGCTGACCCTGCGCGAACAATTGAAAATGTTTGCTAGCCTGTATGGCCAGACGGTTGACGCCGACGCACTACTCGCCAAGGTGCAGTTGACCGACAAAGCCAAAAGCTATGTCGAGCAGCTCTCAGGCGGGCAAAAGCAACGCTTCGCTATCGCTTCGACGCTGGTCAATAACCCGACGGTGCTATTTCTCGATGAGCCGACCACTGGGCTGGATCCGCAGGCTCGCCGCAATCTCTGGGATTTGATTAAAGAGATTCGCGATGAAGGTATTACTGTCGTGCTGACAACTCATTACATGGACGAGGCTGAATTGCTGTGCGATCGCTTGGCGATTATGGACAATGGTAAAATCATCACCATTGACACGCCGCATAATCTGATCCAGCAGCTGCTGGCGCGCGGTTTCAAGAAAAAGCAAGTCGTCGAGCAAGCGAACCTAGAGGACGTATTTATTGATTTAACAGGAAAGGCGATTCGGGATTAGTATGAAAAAATATTGGACTGGTGTATTCGGGCAAGTGCGCGCCCAACAAAAACGTTTCATCCGCGATAAAATGTCGCTGTTCTTTACCTTCCTGTTTCCGCTCATCTTTTTGTTGGTATTCGGTTCGATTTTTAATAATCAATCGACCAGCTTTGACATTGCGATTATCAATAATTCGCAGACGGAATTTGCTAAAAATTTCGTCAAAGGCGTCAAAGACAATGCCAAAGATTCGATTCTTAGGATCAAAGACGTCAAGGATATGGACGAGGCCCGTGAGAAGATGAAGCGTTCGGAATTGAACGGCGTCATTGAACTGCCAAGTGATTTTGGCGAAGTGAAGGGTGAGGGCAGAGATGCTCGCCCGACTGGTACAATCAACGTTCTGTACGCCAAAGGTTCCGAGCAAACTGGTAGCGCCTTGACAGCAGTGATGAATCAGATTGCCAATGAAATAAACAAGCATTTGGGTCAGCCAGAAGCGCCGCTCAAGGCTGCCGGTAAAGCGGTCGGCGACGAGCGGTTGAAACCATTTGACTATACCTTTACTGGACTGCTGGCATTTAGTTTAATGAGTATGGGCATCTTTGGTCTAGCCAACCAGATGCCGGCCGAAAAGCAGCGTGGCTCCTACCGCCGACTGCGCGCGGCGCCGTTTACCTCGGGTCAGCTGATTATTTCTATGGCGATTCACTACACGATTATTTCGCTGCTTAGCCTGACTATGATGGTTGTCGTTGGCATGTTGATGTTCCAATTTAATATGCGCGGCGATTGGGGGCTCTTTGTCCTTATGGCGGTGCTGGCGGCCTTTATGATGGTAGGCTTGGGCCTGTTGATCGGCGGCTGGGCAAAGAATGAAAATCAGTCCGCACCGCTGAGCAACTTACTTTCTTTCCCGATGATGTTCTTGTCTGGTGCATTCTTCCCGCTGTACATGTTCCCAGAGTGGTTACGCGGTGCCGCCCAGTTTATCCCGATGACGCCGATTACTGATGGTTTCCGTTTGATCATGACTGAGCATGCCAGTTTTATCGAGGCCCTGCCGCAAATCGGTGCTGTCGCCGCCTGGACTCTCGTTATCTATGTCGCTGCGATTAAGCTGTTTCGGTGGGAATGAAATTTGAGAGTTGGCGGTAGGGTAGCTACCATTCCTGCTCTTATTCTGTTAATCCAGACTTAGTTCTATATGCTGTTAGCCACGAATCGAGTTCAGTGTAAAACTTCTCAGGATTACAACCGAAGAATTGATGTCGCAATCGCGATGAAATACGCTCGTGTAGGGAATGTGGTTGGTAGATTCGCAGATGTTTGAGCGGTGCCATAGTTATCGTACTCGAAATTCCATCCCATTGAGATATTGGTAAAATTGATACGAGTTTGTTATCAACTGATGGGTCAATGTCGCAGACTGATCCATTAATAAATACACGAAGCATAACGTGTCGCTCGTTTCGACATTGACGTAGTTTAAGAATACGATCAGGTATTGGTAAATCCTGCCAATTAAATACGCCAATTAACAACTGGCTTGCTATGTCAACTTTTTGTAATTCTCGCTGTAAATACACGCATTTTTGGTAGCATGACCACCTCCCATTATTACCACTTGTTCCGTATGGCAAGTCGCGGATCTTCTCGAATAAGATAACTGCTTTTTGAATATTCATAAGGCGAATGGTTGGGCTAATGTGCAGAATAATATTCATGATGTATAATAGCACATATGAAGTGGCTTGATGATATCGTAGATCAGTTTCAAAGTGTAGATAAAGAGGTACTCGTTTCTTCGGGTGCGTCACCGTCGGGGGTGTATCATGTGGGGCATTTGCGCGAAATCGTTATCGCTGACGCCGTAGTGCGGGCGCTGAAGCAAGCAGGCATTCGGGCGCGCCACGTTCACGTTTCGGATAACCTGGACGCCTTTCGTAAAGTACCGGTTAATTTGCCAGCTAGTTACGAGCAGTACTTGGGTATGCCGCTCTGCACGGTGCCCTCGCCAGATGATCGGTACGGTTCGTGGGGGGATTTTTGCCTGAAGCCATTTCTTGACAGTGCTGATAAAATTGGCGTCACCATGGACGTGATCTATGCTAGCGATAAGTATCGGAGCGGGTTTTTTGTGCCGGCCATCGAGCGCTCACTGAAACGCATTGGCAAAGCCAAGTCGGCCATCCAGGAGGTATCGGGCCGGCAGCTGGATGACCAGTGGTCGCCAATTCAGATCATGGAGCATGGTCGGCTGAAAAATCGCCGGTTCATCAGCATGGATAGCGATGCTAAAACGATCACCTATCGTAGCCACGATGACTCGGAGCACACAGTTCGGTATGACGACGGGCAGGTGAAGCTGGACTGGCGACTGGACTGGCCGGGGCGGTGGTGGTTGCTCGGGGTTGATGTTGAGCCGTTCGGTCGTGATCACGCCACGAAGGGCGGCTCGTATGATACCGGTAAGCGGATCGCCCGCGAGGTTTATAACATTGATGCGCCAGTACCGGTGCCGTACGACTTTATTAATCGCACTGGTGATACCAAAAAGATGAGCGCCAGCAAAGGCACCGGCGTGAATGCGCACGATGTCGTCGATATGTTGCCGCCTGAAGTGGTGCGCTATTTCATGCTCCGGTATTCGCCGGCCAAGCGGCTGTATTTTGACGAGACCGATAGCCTGGTGCGGCTGGTTGACGACTTCGCGGCGATGAAGCAGCATCCACAAAATGAGCTCGACGAACAGCTATTATTCTTGTGTACTGACGGGCTAGATCAGCCAGCAGTCAGCTCAATTCCATTCTCGCATCTCGTCATTTCATACCAAGCAGCGCTGTGCGACACGGCAAAAACGGTAGAAATTTTGCGGCGCAGTCCGGAATATGCCCGCATCGTCGATGAGGAAGAGACGGTGATTATTACGGAACTAGGCTATGTCAGTCGGTGGCTGGAAAAGTGGGCGCCTGAGTCATTGAAGTTTCGCCTGGCGGACGAGGTGCGTCCCGATGAGTTTTCGCCAGAACAAAAAGAATACCTGCGGCGATTAGCTGACGACATCGCCGGGGCGCCGGCTGAGGCTGATGGTAATTGGTTTCATCAAGCAATTTACACCTACAAGGAAAGCGGTTTACTGTCGCCGCGGGAACTCTTCACCACCATCTACCGCGTGCTCATTGGCAAAGATTCCGGCCCGCGTGCTGGCTGGTTCTTGTCGATCCTGCCAAGAGACTGGCTGGTTGAGCGACTACAGCTGGTGAAGTAAGAGTTTTGGCAAGGCTGGGTTGGGGGCAGATTCTGTCTGCCTGACTGCTTCTTGACACCAACCGCCCATCCGGCGTAAAATATTACACTTGGGTGCAGGTGTAAATCATACTGGGTAGTTGAGAGTTCTTACATTTATGGGCTACTGATACTTGAATAACATGAAAGGTAACAATGCTACACGAATTATCGATCAGAAATAAATTAATCGTCATGAGTGCGGTGATGAGCGCACTGTTTTTGGTGGCGCTGGATCAAACGATTGTCTCGACGGCGCTGGCGGCGATTGTCAAGGAATTTAATAGCTTTTCGTCGCTTGGCTTCATCGTGACTGCTTACATGTTGACCACCACGGTGACCGTGCCGCTGGCTGGTAAGTTGAGCGACATGTATGGCCGC
Organism: Candidatus Saccharibacteria bacterium oral taxon 488; assembly: GCA_013099195.1. Taxonomy (NCBI): domain Bacteria; phylum Candidatus Saccharimonadota; species Candidatus Saccharibacteria bacterium oral taxon 488. The sequence goes on along the minus strand of CP039999.1, from coordinate 752,515 downwards.
AAGCCGCTACTGCTCGCCGGGGTGAGTATCTTTACCATCGGCTCGCTGCTGAGTGGCCTGGCGCCGACGGTCGAGTGGCTGATTGCGTGGCGGGCGCTGCAGGGCATCGGCGGCGGTATTATCACTGCAAACGCCTTTACCATTGTCGGCGACCTCTTTCCGCCAAAGGAACGTAGTAAATGGCAAGGACTGTTTGGTGCAGTCTTTGGGATGAGTTCAGTAGCCGGGCCGTTAATCGGTGGTTGGCTGACAGATGGTGTGTCGCTGTTTGGCATGGTCAGTGATTGGCGCTGGACGTTCTTGATCAATGTGCCGATCGGCGTGATCGCTACCGTACTCATCATTCGCTACTGCCCGCAGATCAAGCATGACCGCACGCACAAGCCCGATTACCTCGGCGCGCTGTTTATCACCATTGCTCTGGCGACACTGGTGCTGGCGGTAGACAACACAGAGATGATCTTTAAGGGACTAATCGAGAGTGGTGTCAGCCTAGCGCTCATTCAGGGCGTGTTGCTGACGGTATCGGCGCTGGCGGCGCTGAGTTTTGTTCTCATTGAGCGGCGAGCTAAGCAGCCGATCCTACCGCTACGGTTCTTTGCCAATCGGACATATAGTTTGATTATGGCGGCGGCTAGCCTGTTTGGCGCGGCCTTTATGGGGGCAATTTTATATCTAACACAGTTTAACCAGCAGGTGTTTGGCGCCACTGCCTCGCAGGCTGGGCTGATGCTGCTACCGATGGTGGCAGGCAGTATAACAAGCTCGATAACTATCGGTCGGCTGGTTGCTAAAACCGGTGCATATAAACGCTGGATAGTGGCCGGTTTTGGGCTAACGGCGGTCGGTGTCGCCGTGCTAACAATTCTACAGCCAGAATCGCCATATTGGCACGAAGCTATCGTGGCGGTATTTGTTGGGCTTGGATTCGGCGCGGCGATGCCGATCTTGACCTTGGCGGTGCAGAACGAGTTTATGCAAAAAGACCTCGGTGCGGCGACGTCCAGTGTGCAGCTATTTCGTGGGCTGGGTTCGACAATTGGTGCGGCGGTATTCTCGGGTGTATTGACCGCTGGCATCCTAGCCCATGTCGGTGATCCGCACCAACTGCCATATATTCAGAGCCTACAGCGCTCACCAGCTGCCCAGCAGATGCTGTCTGGTGAGCTGAATGCTGACGTACTGCTGCGGCTGAATGCTCAAAAAGAGACGATCGCTCGGGCGGCGGCTCAAGGGTTTGAGCGGCTACCAGCACCAGCTCAAGCTCAGGCAAAACAGCAGTTCAGCCAGCAGCAGGAGGAATTTACCAATGTCATTCTCCACGCATTTGCCGATGGGCTGCATCAGGTATTTTTGATCAGTTCAGGGCTGATGGTTGTTGCGATGATTGCGGTAATGCCGGTCAGGGAAAAGCGACTGCGCGGCTAATTGCCAGAGTGGTATTTTTTGGGGTATAATTTTCTCATGACGGTGGGCTACTTTGAGCGGCGATGTTCGAGCGATTCGTTAGGACAGACACATCAGTTTCATCGTGGCGTGTGGGCACATGTCAGTGGTACGCTATGTCCAGATGAATTGGCCGAGCAGTTTGGCCTTGACGAAAATATCGTCCGTGACGCGGCCGATGTGCGCGAACTACCGCGGATGGAATATAGCGGCGGCATTGAGTATGTCTTTGTGCGGCTGCCGTTGGTTCGGGACGATGCTATAAAGACCGCACCGCTGCTGGCTGCTGTGTCGAAAACCCAGTTTGTAACGATTAATCCTGCCAATAATTTCTCGCCACAAGCCGCCGAGCCGTTTCTCACAACCACGACCGACAAGCCCGGCGCCCTCCTCGCAGCGACCATCGCTTGCGTGGTGGCTGCGTACGAACAACAGATTCATGACCTTGCTGGTAATATCGCTGCCGCCCGACACCGGCTGTCGCGCCACGAGGTGAAAAACGCTGACTTTATCGAGTTTGTAGCCATCGAAGATAGCCTCAACGAATTTCACTCTAGCCTCGAGGGGTTAGCGAGTGTGCTCGGCCAATTAGTGCTCAATCGCCGCAGCCTATTCACAGTGCGCGACCTCGAGGCGCTGGGTGATCTGGTACTGCACGTCAAGCAATTACTCGTCATGGTCGCCGCCAACAGCCAGACCATCACCAGCATCCAGAACGCCTATTCAACCATCGCCAACAATGTCCTCAACCAGCGAATGAAAGTCTTGACCGCCATCACTATTCTCCTGGCCATCCCGAATGTGTTTTACGGTATGTACGGCATGAATATTACCTTACCGTTTCAAGGTGAGGCGTGGGCCTATCCGGTGATTACCGGGTTTACGGTGCTGCTCATCGGCATTGTGTACATCTTCGCCAAGCGGTTGCGCCTGTTTTGAGGCTGATATCAGGGGTCAGATCAGAGGTAGACCTGGCTTGACGTTCGTATCAGTCTTTGCTATCATGGCTGATGTGTCTCGCGCCGAAGCATGTCGCTGCTTATAAATAAAGTGGGCAATAAAGGTCGAAGCGCGTGAGGCTGCACTAGTACAAAGGAGTACGAAACACATGCCAATAGCAATCAATGTTGTGTCGACCAGTCGGCGCAAGAAGGTCGCAGTGGATGTGGTGCCTGCCAAATGGCAAACATACATAGCACAATAAGTGCGCATGTCCTAAAAAGGGACGGCATAAAAATCACCCCACAGGCACCGGGGTGATTTTTACCTGGACACTAGTTAATGCTTTTGATCAATTTGATGTTATTTTTTTGCTTCATCGACTGCGACGCCGGCTTTTTTCAGGGCGTCTTTGACAGCATTTTCGATAGAGCTAGCGTCACTGAGGTTGAGCTTGTTGCCATTGATGAAAAAGGTTGGTGTGCCATCAATTTGTAACTGTCGCCCGACCGCCACATCAAAGTCAATTTTCTTTGTGACAGCGCTACCGGCTAGGTCAGCATTGAATTTATCAACATTCAGCCCCAGCTGCTTAGCGTAGCCACTGAAGACGTCGGTGCGTTCTTTGGCGCGGGCATTACTCCACGCGCCTTGGTTGGTGTAGAGTAGGTCGTGCATTTCCCAGAACTTGCCCTGCAGCCCAGCTGCCTCGGCGACCGCCGCTGCCGCTCGGGCGTTTGGATGGAGCGACGGGATCGGATAATTACGAAAGACCAGCGCGACGTGATCCTTGTATTTCTCGGCCACGCGCTTGGCTTCTGGTGCAGCAGTGCGGCAGCCTGGGCACTGGTAGTCGCCGTATTCGATCATCAAGACTTTGCCATTGGTGTTGCCGATAGTGTGCTCACCGATGTCGCCAGTGCGTGCTTCGGCTGGCATAACGCGCAGGGCGGCGTCGCGCGAGATATCACTAACATTCAAGCGATTTTGTGTTGACAGATAAATCATACCGCCGACGACAGCCGCGACAACGATTGCAAAGATAGCCCAGGTTTTTCCGTTCATAGTTCCTCCAAATTAACTCTGGCTATTATAGCATAAAAAGTATACAATGAACAGCATGAGCGATATTTTGCTAGGAATGCTGTATGTGATAGTGCTGATATTGCTCGTAATAGTCATGGGCGTTCATCCGCAGGCCTCGTCACACAGTAAGTTTGAGCTGCAGCGGCGAGCGCGCCGCGGTGATCAGGATGCGCGCCATTTGTTAAAGCGACATGCGCTGATGCGGGATATTTTCTCATTGCAGCGGGTGATTGCAGCGGTGCTGCTGGTGACGCTCAGTGTCATTGGTGTGGAGTTGTTTCATTGGCTACTGGGCATTATTATCTCGCTGGTGATCGCACTGGAGATAGGAGCACTGGCGCGGATTTCACTATGGCAGCAATATTCCCAGCGGCTTTACGAGCGGTATGAGGGGCGAATTTTAGCGCTGATTGAGAAGTTTCCGATGTTATTTGCAATGATTCGCTCGGTGGCGCCAATGCCCAATGACGGCTATGATATTGAGTCAAAAGAAGAGCTCGTCACTATGGTCGAGCAGGCGGGTGAGGCGCTTAGCGAGGATGAGAAAAAGATGGTCATTGGCGTGCTGTCGTTTGATGCGGTGCCGGTCAAGGAAGTGATGACGCCGCGTAGCGTGATTGATACGGTGGATCAGGATGAGGTATTGGGGCCGCTGGTATTGGATGCGCTGCACAAGACCGGACATAGCCGCTTTCCGGTGACCAAGGGCGATATTGATCATGTGGTAGGGATGCTATACATTCAGGATCTGTTGACAATTAACCGTTCGTCGACGAGCAAGCGGGCACGAACCGTCATGGAGAAAAAGGTGTATTATATCCGCGAGGATCAGACATTGCAGCACGCGCTGGCGGCGTTTTTGCGAGTGCGGCATCACTTGTTCATCGTGGTGAATGAGTTTCGCGAGACGGTTGGTATCGTCAGCCTGGAGGACGTGATTGAGCGGATCTTGGGACATAAGATTGTTGATGAGTTTGATGCGCACGAGGATCTGCGGCGGGTGGCGCAACGTAATCCACGCCATAACAATCGGACAAAACATGCCCGTGACGTCGCATAATCCGGCCGATATGCTATACTAGAACTAATGAATCCGAACCAGACTAACCCTGAGCCTGATTATACCCAGCCGGTTGCGTATGATTCTGACGGTCGGCCGCTGTATCACCATCCGCCGGCCGCCGCGACACCGCCACCGGCGACGACCGCGCCGCCGATTGAGCCACAGCCAGCCTCGCACGTCACCATCCAGCCAGAGATGATTGAGGGGCAAAACTTCAATCCACAGATTCGTGCCCAATACGCTAACGAACCAAATGTTGTTCATGCTGCGCGGCCGCTTGAGCCGACCGTTCCCGCAGTTAGCCCAGAGACCAAGGCGCGTCACGACCAGTCCGTTCGTGATTATCCGCAGCTCAATCTCAGCGAGGGCGAGTATGTCATCCTCGACATCAAGCGCCACCCGATCGGCATGGTTATTCCTACAGCCATCACCCTCCTGTTGGTCGTGGTACTGCTGGTATTTGCGGCCTCGTTCTCGTCGTTAACTGCCAATATTCCGCTGTTTCCGGCGGTGAATCCGGGAGCAGTACTGGGTATTGCGCTGCTGCTCGTTGCTTTGGTGGTGCTTGGCGGCGCGATCACCCTGTGGGTGTATCTACAAAATCATTTTTTCATGACTAATGAAAGCGTCATCCAGGAAATCCAACAGAGCCTCTTCGTTCGGCACGAGCAGACAGTCAGCCTCGGTAGCATCGAGGACGCCAGCTTTTTCCAGGCCGGCATCGCCCAGACGATCTTTAACTACGGCACAATTCGCCTCAGTACTGAGGGTGAGGAGACGACCTATATTTTTCATTACGTGGCCAATCCCAAGCACCAAGTGGCCATCCTTAACAACGCCATTGAAGCCTTCAAAAACGGCCGGCCAGTCTGTTACGATTAGTTTGGCTACGATTTAGCTATTTATGGCGGCTGTCTTTGACGAAATCTGTCTCACCATCAAGCATGGCTCTGAGCGAATATGATTTGCATTTACCGCCGGTACAGTTTGTTGGCTCGTAGCGATAGGCGCTGCCATTGTCGCCCAGCTTTTTACCACCCGGATCTTTGAGTAGCTCCTTATCCATGGTCGGTAGTGTCTCGTCGGTAATTTTTTCCGGATAAGAGCCGTGCTGCTTGTAATAGGCTTCTTCGAGGCTATAATGCACGGCATTAATAGCGGTTTTTTTCCGGTCGTTTTGGTGCTCGCGTTGGATCGTCACCAGCTGGGTGAACGCCACCGCCGTGGCCACGCCGAGAAATATAATCGCCACCAGCACCTCAATCACCGTAAAGCCTGCTTGTCGTTTCATATTGTCCATTATAGCAAAGTTTCACCGCTCGCGGTAGGCGCTTGATTTATGGTATACTATACAACATAAGATAACGGAGGGAGAGGTATGGCTAGCACAGCGAAAACCAGCGACAAACATCAAACAGACACCGCAACTGGCACAGCTCAGGCACCAGAGAAGAAGGTCGATGACGGGAAATTAAAAGCGCTGGGTCTAGCCATGGATCAAATTACCAAGCAGTTTGGTGATGGTTCAATCATGAAACTAGGCGAAGCGCACAAAGTTGATGTTGAAGTGATTCCGTCGGGTTCGCTAAGCCTCGATTTGGCGCTAGGCGGCGGCTATCCGAAGGGTCGCATCATTGAGATTTACGGCCCAGAAAGTTCAGGTAAGACAACTCTGACACTGCACGCCATCGCCGAAATCCAAAAGCAGGGCGGTACGGCAGCCTTTATCGACGCTGAGCACGCGCTTGACCCCAGCTATGCTAAGCGTTTGGGTGTGGATACCGAAAATCTGCTGGTGTCGCAGCCAGACAACGGTGAGCAAGCGTTGGAAATTACCGAAACCTTGGTGCGCTCAAACGCGGTGGATCTGATCGTGGTGGACTCGGTGGCAGCACTGACCCCGCAAGCGGAAATTGACGGTGATATGGGTGATTCGCACATGGGTCTGCAGGCGCGGCTGATGAGCCAGGCGCTGCGTAAACTGACTGGTATCATCAACAAGTCGAAGGCGACGGTGATTTTCATTAACCAGATCCGCATGAAGATTGGCGTGATGTTTGGTAATCCGGAGACCACGACGGGTGGTAATGCGCTGAAGTTTTATGCCTCGCAGCGGGTGGATATTCGCCGGATTGGGCAGATTAAGGTTGGCGATGATATCCTTGGTAACCGCACCAAGATCAAGGTGGTGAAGAATAAGATTGCGCCGCCGTTCCGCATCGCTGAGTTTGACATTATGTATAACGAAGGCATCTCTAAAACTGGTGATATTCTGGATTTGGCAGCTACACATGGTATCATAGAAAAGTCAGGTGCCTTTTACAAATATAACGGCGAGACTATTGGTCAAGGCCGCGACAAGACAAAATTGTATCTGAAAGAAAATCCTGAGGTTTTGGCAGAAATTGATCAGAAGGTTCGGGAGAAGGTAAAAGAAGGAGAAAACTAATGCGCGCAGCAGAAACCGCATATCCAGTCGAAAAACATATGGCGTCAGTCAGCCTCGTCTTTGATGATGAGCAAAACGCATATCTTCGCGAGTTGTCAGAAAAAATGAACCTTGACTTTGGTGAGTTTATCCCACACGTGACACTGATTAATGTGACTGAGCAGGATATGCCACGTCTCAAAGCAGCTGCTGCGGCGCTACCCGTCCTCGATAAGTTGGTGCTTGATGGAGTTAATTTCCTGCCAGATAAAGCAGGCAACTGTGTTTGGGTGGAGCTACGCACGCAGAAAACTACCTGGATGGTTGAGGCGCGCCAGCAATTACTCGCGGCATTGGATGGTATTCACCCAGGGTTGGATGTTGATGGGTTCCGCCCGCACATCACGCTTGGTTGCGTCGAGGCCGGTACGCTGGACGACGTTAATATGAGCGCTATTCCAGGGCAACTACCGGTTATCATCGAGCCACGTGCCGCTGCTTGCTACAACGGCGTGCATGGTAAGGTTGTTGAGGTGGTTGAGTAGAGTCCCTGCTAGTAGCGAGCCCGCCGCCTTCGCGCTATAATAGCTTCATGAAAATCACTGACATCTCGCTTCAGATTCGCGACAAAAACCGCGTTAACGTGAGTGTTGATGGCGAGTATCGCTTTAGCCTCGACGTCTTTCAGGTGGGCGAGCTGGGGCTGAAGGTCGGGCGCGAATATACTGACGAAGAACTGACGGCGCTAGAGGACGAGAGCCAGTTTGGTAAGTTGTACGCCCGGGCCATGGAGTATTGCTTGACGCGGCCGCGCTCGGTTAAAGAAATGCGCGATTATTTGTGGCGTAAAACCAGGCCAACCAAAAAGCGCTCGCCAAAGACTGGCAAAATTACCGAGCGTCCAGGCGTGAAACCAGAAATTACCGAGCGGGTGCTGGCGCGGCTGATCGAGAAACAGTACCTCGATGATGAAAAGTTTGCCCGCTTTTGGCTGGAGCATCGATTTATGCAAAAAGGCACCAGTGTCAGGCGGCTAAAATTGGAACTAGCGCAAAAGGGGATTGAGCGCGAGACGATAGAGCAACTAATCAGCGAAAATATCCGCTCCGATGACGAGGAGCTGCGAAAAATTATCGCTAAAAAACGCCACAAATACGCCGGCAATCAGCAGAAATTTATGGTGTATCTAGCCCGTCAAGGATTTTCGTATGACGATATCCGGGCGGCGCTTGGTGGTGAGTCTGACGAGTAGGCGAACCGTGATCAAGCGCTGCGGCCTAACTGCTCGCGCAGCCACCCGTCGATTGTCCCGGCGCCCATACCGAGTACCAGCGCACCGCGTGCTCGTTGCTGCTCAATTACCTGCCACAACGCCTCATCCAGCTGCGCGAGATGTACCTTGTCCGTCGTCAATTGGCGCGTTAATTCCTCCGGTGTCAGCACCGGCAGGTTCGGGTCTTCGCGGGTCAAGTACGTCGGCAGCCAATATATCTCGTCAGCATGCATGAAAATCTCATCAGTGTAGCGTTCACGAACCTCGTGCTGGCGAATATTTTGATGTGGCTGATAGACGAGTACTACGTGATCATTCAATTCGTGAGCCAACTGCAGCGTGGCGGCAATCTCCGACGGATGATGACCATAATCGGTGTAGAGATTGTCAGCCAGTTTCTCAAAGCGCCGGCCGGTGCCCGGAAAGGCATTGAGTGCCGTGATAATCGCCTCAGCCTCAATCTCAGGGGCAGCCACCGCTCGCACCAGCACCGCTGCCCGTGCTGCCAGCGTGCCGTTACGCCGGTTGTGTTCGCCAGCCAGTGTTATCTGGGGATCAGTCTGCTCAAGTACTGTCACATTGGCCGGAGTAAATACATCAGCATTCTCTCGCCAAGCGATCACCCGCGTCGACTGCTCACCAAATTGCCGAAACGCCGCTCGGTAATCATCTGGCGTCGGAAAGGTATCGGGATGGTCATAATCAACTGAGGTAATGAGGCTCAGCCACGGTGAAAAGTGGAGGAAATTACGATCAAACTCGTCGCATTCATACACCAAAAACTGACTGGCCGGATCAAACCGACCGCTCGGGCCAAAACTAAGCGTCGAGCCAACCAGGTAGCTCACCGGCACGCCGAGCTGCTGCAATGTCCACACCAGCATCCCAGTCGTCGTCGTCTTGCCGTGCGTACCGGTGACGGCGATGAGCTTGAGCTGCTTGTCGGCGATAATCTGAGCGAGTAGCTCGTCACGCTTGCTGGTGCGAATCCCCAGCTGCCTCGCCAGTACCAACTCTGGATGATCCGCCGGCAGGGCCGCCGTATACACGAACCAGTCAAAGGGTGCTCGCTGATGTTCGCTACGTAAAAACTCGCCTGACTGATCAAACGACACCGTGATGCCAGCCTGCTTGAGCGCCTCTGTCATCAAGCCGGCCGCTCGGTCAGAGCCACAGACCTCGTGTCCAGCGCCGATGGTCATTTCTGCTAGTGGTCCAATCGCCACGCCACCAATTCCCGAAAAATAAATTCTCATAGCGTCATTATACCACTGACGCTAGCCCCGTGTCGCATTCACCTAGTATCTTTGGTATAATGAGGTGAGAAAGGTGGGGAATGGCAGATAAGCGAGGCACGCGTCGGGCGATCCGGCGGCTAGAAGAAATCAAGACATGGCAGCTGGTCATTTTGCTGGTGATGGCGTCGTTTGTCAGCGCGACATTCCTCAGGCTAAATAATATTGGCATGATCGAGCGCCGTGACGCCGTGATTAACGCCGACAAGGAGGGCGACGAGGGCGCGCTGGAGCGGCGGGTGTACGACTTGCAGCGCTACGTGGTTGCACATATGAACGCCGATCCGGGACGCATCGCGCTGGAGCACTCGTACAAGCGGGCCTACGAGGCGGCCTGGAAAGCGTTTGAGTCAAAGTCGGCTTCTCGTTCCAGCAACGACACGGTCGCCAAAGTCCGCCAAGTGTGTGACGCTCGAGCACAGGCTGGTGGTTGGGGGCGATTTTATGCTACGGCCGACCCGCGCTACGTCAGCTGTATCAATGATGAATGGGCGAAGTACCCGGCTGCTTCGTCGCTTGACCTCAAATTTACACCGCCATCCACCGCGCCGTATTATCAGACATTTGTGCCGCCGCTCTGGTCATCGGACTTGGCGGGCTGGTCATTGGTGGTAACAGGGGTAATTATGCTGATTATCATTGCTCGGCTGGTGGCGTTAGCGGTGTTGAAACTGCTGCTTCGGTATCGTCAAAAACCGCTTTAGGCTTGACAGGGGTCAACAGAGACGCTAATCTAGAATAGTATAGTACTAACAGGAGGTATACGAATGGCTTATAAGCACACAAACTCAAAAGGCATTACATACTACTTGCATAAAACCGAAGTCACGCTGCGCGGTGGCAAAACGCAGACGATTTATTTTTTCGCCAAGGTTGAAAAGAACGCCAAGGGCGAGCCATGCGACTTGCCAGATGATCGGATCGTTACCGAAAATCCACGCAACGGCTTTTTGACGATCAAAAAGAAGAAATAAGCACTTGCATTATACACCTGGTTACCGGTACAATGGTATCAAACAAACAGGTGCCTCAAAGACTCTCGCTCATGCGGGAGTCTTTTTGTGGTGAGGGGGTTGTGGCGCTGAGATAGCCTTGCTTTTATGAGTAAAATGTGATATTTAATAATTATGAGTGAACTATCGCAGACTGGTGAGCGGGACCGTGAATTGACCGCGGAGGAATGGAAGATGGTTGATAAGCTTGTCGATGAAATGGGCTGGCCATATTATAAAGCGCGATTGGCACTTGGGCTTGAACCGCCGGCTGATCAGATTGTTCATGCGAATAGTCAGCCATTGCCTGATCAAAATATCTCTGTTAATAAGAAAACACCCCCTTGCGAACGTAGCCGTTTTGATACACGCACGCAACAAGCCCATGAAGCATCGGGACAGGGCCCGTTAACTGAGGAACAAAAACAGACAAATAGGGATGGAATTAGGATGGTGCGCACTGCCCTCAGGAATGCACGAGCAGCTTGACGGTCGGTAGAGGAGGAAATTGACGGCACTTCTCACTCGGCTGCTTTTACGGTATAATATCGCTCATGGGGGTGTAGCTCAGCGGTTAGAGCAGCGGGCTCATAACCTGTTGGTCGCTGGTTCGATCCCAGCCACCCCCACCAAAAGCGTCATCTTAGAACCTCCGGCCACCGGCTGGAGGTTCTTCATGTTGTCCGGAGTTACGGCATCCCGCTGCTTGTCAGGGGTCACGGCGTCCTGTCGTGTCTTGGCTTCGGGTGCCACCACGCCCTGCTGCTCCTTGGCTTCGCCCTCCAGGACTGCTGGGAGGTTGCTGTCGAGGAGGTAGTGGTAGACGGCTTTGTGGTGGCTGTTGGTGACCTCGTCATCGTCCAGGTAGATCTTGTCGAAGACGGCTTGGTTGAGGTCACGGCGGGAGTTGTCGGTGGCTGCGAGGTATTGCTGTTGTCCGTTGTGGAGGACCGAGAGGCATTGGTCGAGGGCGGTGTGGAGTTTGTCTCGGGAGGTTTGTAGGTGGCGGAGTTGGCGCTCTGCGGTTGTTCTGTCGGTTCTGATGCGTTCTTGTTCTTTGCGGAGTAGTTCTGTGTCGATGGCTCCGGCGTAGTAGGCCTGCATTAGGCGTTCGCTGTGGGCGGTGGCTTCGGCGAGGGTGGTTTCTGCTTGGTGTGCTTGGTGGTTGTGTTCTTTGAGGATGGTGTCGAGGTGGGAGATGACTAGTTCGCGTACTGTGGTGAGGGTTTTGTCTGGCAGTGTGATGGTTGCCCAGTGGTCTTCGACGAGTTGTTCGGCGTGGTGGGCTTGGATTGCGACGAAGGTGCAGCCGTTTTTCCGGGCTTGGCGTCCGAGGCAGTAGAAGTATTCGTAGTAGTTGCCGAGGCGGTTGCGGGAGATTTCGTAGCTGAGGGGTGAGCCGCATTGTCCGCAGAACAGGCTGCCTTTGAGGTAGTGGGTTCGGATGGCGGGTTTCTCTTTGGCGTGGGATCTACCGCGGCGGATGGCTTCGACTTTTGACCACAGTTCGGTGGAGACCAGGGGCTGGTGTCGGCCTTGGTAGGTGGCGCCCCCGAAGACGACCAGGCCTGTGTAGTAGGGGTTGCTGAGGATGGCGTGCACCATGGATGTGGTGAGGGGTCTTGCTGGTTGTTTGGGGCGTGCGAGGGTGGTGACGCCGTGGGTTTTGAGTTCGTCGCGGAGCATCCCGATGGTCCATTCGCCGGTGGCGTAGCGTTCATACATCCATGGCACCCAGTGGGCTCGATCCGGGTCGGTGATCACGGTGCGGACTTCGCGGCCTTCGGCGGTGCGCTGTGTGGTGTTGATGTAGCCGAATGGGGCGCGTCCGGGGGTGCCGCCGGATTTGGCTTTCTGGGTCATGCCTTTCTTGGCTTCGGTGGCGAGGTTTTGGCTGTAGAACTCGGCAATGGAGCTCATGATGCCGTGTAGCAGCATGCCGCTTGGTGTTTCGTCGATGTTTTCTGAGCAGGAGACGAGTTGGGCGCCGGCTTGTTGGATCTCGAAGTTGATTTGGACGTCGTCCATGCGGTTGCGGGCGAGGCGGTCGACTTTGTGGACGATGACCAGCTGGATGGTGTTGTGTTTGACGTAGGTGAGCATTCGCTGTAGCTCGGGTCGCTGGGCGGATTTGGCGCTCTCGCCGGCGTCGATGAACTCTTCGATCACTTCCGCGCCAAGGCTCTTGGCTTTGCGGTGGCAGGCTTCTCGCTGAGCTGGGATGGAGAATCCTTCGGTTTCTCCTCCTCGTTTGGCCTGGTCGCGTGTAGATACGCGCAGGTAGATCACCGCACGCTTCGTTGTCGTTGTGGTCATGGCTATCTCCTTCCGTAGTGTGGTTGCTGGATGGTGAAGCGCTGTGGCTGCCACCGTGGGGTGCGGATGGGGCGGGCGCAGCGGGCAGGTGAGGGTTCCGGGTCGAGGGTGCGGGCGATACCGGTCTGGTCGATGCGCACGCGAATGGCGGCTTCGGAGACGGCGAAGTGGTCGGCCAATGCGGTGGGGGTTTGGAGTCCAGCGGCCCATGCCTGTTTCAAGGCGGTGCGTGGTACCAGGGCGCAGCCTGCGAAGTAGTCGGCGGCTCGCTCGGCCTGCTCGTGGACTGTCAGTTGTGGTGGGCGACCCCAGCAACGCGTGAAGGCTGTGGGTTTTTGCGTGGTGTAGAGCCAGTGGGTATGGCCGTGATCGATGATGTGCTTGAACTCGTGTAGCAGGGTGAAGCGTTGCCGCACTTCGGGATCGTCACGGTTGAGGCAGATGATCCACTCCTGCCCGTTCCAGTGGCTCATGCCAGAAACCGGCAGCTGTTCGCGGACGATACGGATGTGGGGCAGGCCGGTGATGTGGTTCTCGGTGATGCCGGTCAGTTGGAAGCTGGGATGGCTGACGGCCAGGAGCTGGTTGAGTTTGGCGGCTTGGCGTTCGGCCAGGTCGAGTGCTTCGGTAAAACAGCAGGCGCGGTGGGGTGTGAGCTGGCGGAGGCTCCTCAGAATGCTTGGTGTGCTTGATGTGTTCATAGAGCCTCCTTTCGATTGAAGCAAATATGGTTATGTAGTGCGTCCCGTCTCTACGAGGATTTCGTCCTCGCCGGCAGCGGGGCCACAGCTGTCTTCAGCGATGCCGTATTTACCAGCGATACGCTGAAACGCGGCCGCGATCTCCTCGTGGGCCTCGGGTGGCAGCTGGCCGTACTTGGAACGCAGATACGGAGTGAAAGTCGGCAATGTGGAGGTGAGGTTGTAGCCAGCTGCCTCGATGATCTCCAAGGGCTCGACACCGTACACCTCGGTCAAAGCCAGCAGACGATCAATACGCGTGCTGGGCGTCTTGCCCTGTTCAAGGAGGGAAATAGCACCCGGCGAGATACCAGACTCAGCAGCTGCTTGACGGACACTCAGACCCGCAGCCTCGCGGGCTTCCCGCAACAATCGCCCGAGCTTGGGCTGGGGTCTGGCACGAGCCGGAATCCCTCGCGTGTTCCCAGAACGTGGGAGGGTTCCCTCAGAAATGGGTGTGGAAATGCGACCTGTTTCGTTCATATTTCTATTGTACGCTCCGTGTTTAGAAATTTGAACGAGTTTGGCTGATTTTACAACGGTTTACAGGGGTGGTAGTTTCTCGGGTCCTGCGCTATTGATTATGGGAGTTCGCTTTATGATGGAAGAGGCGTCCAGTGTCCACTCTCCAGGCTCTCATTACCAACTTTATTGCTCTGCCTCCACATCTCGCTGCTGATCCTGTGCCACCATATGGAGACAGGGATGGCAAACCCTATTAGACTAGAAAATCCCAGTCCGAGAGAAATCCAAGAAGTCCACTGGGAGCAAAGGATTTCTTTCGGGGCGGCAAGGATGTATATAGCAAATAACAAAGTTGGAGCCAATGACCATGAGGCTAAATTTCTCCATTTCCTGAGAAGCTGATGCCTAGACCGCGTTTCAGTGGCAACATAGAAATATCCAACCATAACGGATGGCAGCACAACTCCTAAGGTTAGAGCAGGTTCTCCTCGTAGACGCTCGAACATGTTTGAATCACTGTGCTGACCGGTAGATCCGGAGATCAGGCAGTCGTGGAGGAGCCCAAAAACTCCTGCAGCCATCAGGATCGCAACGATGTACCAAGTTACCACAAGAGTTCCTCTTAAGCTCCCCTGTTTCTTTGGCATTAGAGCTGCAGTAAGCCTATAGTCTCTCGCGCTATCTCTTGCTGGTCTTAGTTTAGGTGATGCTTCAATGTCATCGGGAGATGCTGGCTCTTCGTGGCCGTAGATTGATGCCCTGTCGAGCGCATTTAACGTGACGTTTTGTGAACGCATGGAGGAGCCAAAAAACAGCGAAGAGAAGAAGGTTCCCTCGGGAAGCGATATTCTCACATGCTCACTGATTGCCCAGCCAAAATAAGGGAAGTCGACACTGAGTGCTTGGGAAGGGTACGGCGTGATTGTCTTTGTGGTATCGCCCTCCAGTCGAGTGGAAGTGGCCCTGTCGTTCTGTTCTTTCTTGCTGCCATCCTGCTTCTTCTGAGATTTGTTGCTGGCGTCCTGTTGAATCCTTTGAGGTAACTCTTGGGCTTCAACGCGCATCATCTTATAGACAGCTTCGCCTCCGGAAAGAGAAAGGCTTATCATGGGGCAAAAGTGATGCGCTAATAGCTTGGTGATCCTCGTAAATTCTTCGGTGGGGTTTTCTTGTAGTTTGAGAAGACTCTTGGGATCTCCAGCCATGGAGTAGGCTAGGCTCTTTGCGGTATTTTTGAATTTGTTGTCAGCCCTGTCTGCTAAAAAGCAGAGTACTGTCTGTCCGAATACTGAATCGGCCTCCCGCCCAGCCAGAGGGACCGATACCCCAGCGGCGTCCATGAGATCAAATTTAAGATAATACTCTTTCCTGTTAACGCCGATCGGTATCCATATACGACGCCCATCTAGCGGTAATTGTAGGAGCTGCGCAATGCGGTCAGTCGAGACTTGAATTGAAGTTCTTCTTTCGATCCAAGCGTCGTCTAGGACTTCGATCGATTCTATGCGCCGAGTGATCCAGCTTCCGTCTAACAATAGCTTGACAGATTTCGACAGTTCTGCTTCAGATGGAGGCGATGTTCCGGTTCTGGCTTTTGGAGTTTCTAGGAGGTCTTCAGGAGAAGCCTTTTCCTTGTTCAAGCCATATCTCGCGCTACCGTTTAGTGCGTTTTGGATAGCCGATTTTAGGCTCAAGCACCACCCTCGGATCCTCATCTTTCTCCTTTCGGACAATGACAAGTCGCTTCCCGTCCGTCCGATCGCATTCCATTAAGTGAACGGCCGTTATGCCGATGTTGGAAAAGGTCTTTTTATTCCGTTTTTCGATAGCCCTATTTGCGCGCCATACTCGAAAAACCTTAACAAGCCAAGGAATTCCAGGTTCGTGAGCCTTGCTTTTAAGAGCTTCGATGTGTGGCAAGTTATAACTTGTCCATGACTCAGCTGTTGCAGCATCACTAGTCATCGCTGCGTTCTCCTTCTTGGAGCCGTCCAGCGGATTGGGGCCAAGGGGATGTGTTTGTCCTAGGTCGAAGCGCGGCAATGGCTTGAATTCTGAGCTCATATTTACTGTAAATATAAGCTAGCTGTGCAAATAAAGCAATAGCTACTCGGATCTTTGGGTGCAAGAAATGGTGTCCTTAAGCTGGAGTTTTGTACTATCAGGATTCGTAATGTTATTCCTTCAGGCAACCATTCTCCAGAGCCTTGGTAAAAGCATCTATGTGAGTTAAAATCGTCCCAGGAGAATATACACAACGATGCACCTGAGAACAAACTTGCAATGGGCAGAACGCCCGTTTGGTGACCCAGAGCGCCCGTTTGGTCGAGAACGAAGTCTCGTTGCTGCGCTCGATGTTGAGTGGACAAAGAATTTCCGGGTTCGGGGAGCGTCAAAACCGTTTTGCTACTCGTGGGCCATCATTGACCTTGCACATGTTGATTCACTGGAGGATCAAAGTCTGCTCGAATTTGGATTTAAGTCGGTCTATCTGGAATCAGAAGACGAGGTGCCGCGGCTTCTGGAGATGATCGAGTCAGATATTGCTTCCTCGCGGACATTGTCCGGCGTGACCTTTGCAGGTCACCAACTCTGCGCCGATTTGTCAGTACTAAAACGATCGTTGCCAATTGCAACAGAACAGGTGGATTGGCTATACGACAAGTGGAGAGAGCGGCGGCAAAATCAGGCGGTAATTGACACGAGGTACGATATCGATCGTCTGACGCCGATAGCCAGCCGGCGCCTCGTCGATGTGGCTGAGGATCTTGGGCTTGATGTGACGCAGCCAGAACTCGCAAAAGGCTCGATGACCAGGCTACACAAAACCTACCTCGAAACACATCAGGCGGATATTTTTGAAAAGCTTGCTGTACTCAATCTTCGCCACAGCCTATCGACGGCGCTCATCGCAGCTATATATCTCGGTGCTGCGGTGCCACGGCCTTTGAATGTTAACAACCTCCTGAGTGACCATCTGGCACATGATTTTGAATATGTGAACTCTTCCGAGTTTATGGAACTGGTGCACTGAGCTTACTACGGGCGACCGAAATGGACTAGTAATTTTGCTAGGTTGCTACGAGCTAGTCCCTCCCCATTTTTAACCATTCATGCTACAATCAAGTATTATGACGGAGCATTTACAGCCAACTTAACTATCAAAACAAGAACAGCCGGTGGCGTCAGCGAGCGGA
This sequence comes from Candidatus Saccharibacteria bacterium oral taxon 488, assembly GCA_013099195.1. NCBI lineage: Bacteria > Candidatus Saccharimonadota > Candidatus Saccharibacteria bacterium oral taxon 488. The sequence goes on along the minus strand of CP039999.1, from coordinate 735,275 downwards.
GAGCTGGAGATAGCAGCATGCAGGTGGTGTGGGCCATATCTGCGCGAGAGACGGCTCGGGAAGGAAGCTCTAAAAGCAGAGGAAGATACGACTGCTAATCAGACAGGGCGCTGTATAGAAAATGACTTGGAATCAGAAGAGTGTCCACACAGACGCAGACAGAATAAAGTGATTTCTATCTTACGGGAGCGGGGAGGGAGCATGCGACTCCTTGAGTTGCTCGACTATCTCACCAGTCAAGAGGTTGGTTTCTTCGAAGGTGAAGCCGTCCAAGCGTTGAACGATGATCCTCCGGAGGAGCTTGACATCAACCGCGCTACAGGTTTGGTGCAACTGCGAGAATCCGTAGCAGCCTAGAAAGAGTATCGACCCACATGAGCGAAAAAGCTCCTGAACGAATCAGATCCTCTAAGCACTCGCCCATCTTGACTAACCCCACCCGACCCCTCATAATATAGCCATACCTTCTGATAAAACCAACATGAACACGCTGAAACTCAAACGATTTTGGTACCACGTGCGTCACGATTATTTGACGCTGAATAATGTTGTGGTTGCGGCGGCGGCACTGATCGCGCTGAGTTGGGCGTGGGGGTCGATCGAGTCGATGCAGCGCAATTATGAACTGCAACAGATGGTCGATCAAAAAAAGTACCAGCTGACGGTCGAGAAGTTGCGCACTGAACTGTTGGCGTATGAATCGAAATATTATGAAAGCGACGAGTACCTCGATCTCGCGGTGCGCCAGCGCCTGGGCCGTGGCTCGCCCGGCGAAAAGCTGCTGATCGTGCCGTCAACCGACGCGGCCAAGCAGCAACCGACCGCCCACAATACGCCGCAAAAACAGCCGACCAGTAACTTCCAGCAGTGGGTCAATTTCCTCTTTGGCGCGCGGCGGACGAGTCAGAACTTGCAAAAATAATTCGTGTTTGCTAAGATGGACAATGTGCCGCGGGGTAGAGCAGCCTGGTAGCTCGTTTGGCTCATAACCAAAAGGTCGCAGGTTCAAATCCTGCCCCCGCAACCATGTTTCATTGATTCTTCGGCCTCATGAGTTGAGGTCGTTTTTAATATCCTTAGCGTATTGATCTACCGACAAGTTTCGTCGATCCAGTCAAGATACGGCTGTGATCCAGCAGTAATATCAAATGAGATTATCTCTGCTACGTCATAGCTATGGAGCGACCTGACTACTCTTTCAATTGCCACAAAGTCATCTTTGCGCGACTTGATAAGCATCAAGATCTCTGTATCGCATTCAAATTTTCCTTGCCAAATGTAGGTTGACTGAATCGGCAGCAGCTGCACACACGCGGCCAGTTTTTGCTCGACGAGGGCCTTGGCGATGTTCTTCGCTTCGCTCTCTTTTCCTACTGACACCATGGTCATGGAGTATTTACTTTTCATGGCAGTCCCTTATTGCTATTATAGCAAGACCTTCAAAGCTCTCTGGTATAATTAAGTTTATGACACACTTAGCAAGTAATGATGACTTTGTATTTTTGGGCTATGATGTTAATGAGGTAAAAAATTCCATCCATTGTCATTGGCGGATTGGGGAGTATGACTTTACGGAGGTCTTTGTTTTTCCCGGAGGCGGTGACTGGAAGCAACCTGCTGTTAAATATGCTGTAAAGTGGCTCTTCTTGCTTGCTGGCGTATCTTACTACAAAACCCTGGCGCCAGCTCGTTTAGATATGTCGGGTATGAAGTTGCGCGATGATGAGGTAAAGTTCCTTGAACAGTATTATCGCCAAGGTCTCGGTGAATTTGCCTATCGGGCAGATCTCGCGCATCCGGGTCAAGGGATTTTTCAACGGGTGAGTGGGCTTGAGATTTCCCATTATGAACTGGATAAACAAAATTTATCGCATCAGAGCGTATCGCCAATGCAGCAATGTGACCCCCTCGTTCCATTTGGCGGCGGGATTGACTCATTGGTTAGTATTGAACTCTTGAGAGCAGCCGGTATCACGCCAACGCTGTTCATCGTCAATAAAGAAGACATAGCCTTTCCAGCGGTTGATAACCCTGCGGCCGCAACAGGGCTTTCTGTTATCCGAGCCGAGCGATACCTAGATAAACAATTGGGAACGACGCCTGGATTTTTGAACGGGCATGTACCGGTTACCGGAATTATTTCGGCGATGGCTGTCGTTGCGGCAGCACTGGCTGGAAAAGATGCTGTGGTCATGTCTAATGAGTGGTCAGCATCGTCCCCGACGCTAGTAACGGCTGATGGAATACGTGTTAATCATCAATATTCAAAATCTGAGGAATTTGAATGTGGTTTTAATGGGGTGCTCGTGGCGCCGGGACTACCTAACTATTTTTCCCTACTTCGCCCGTGGTCGGAACTATGGATTGCGCAGCAGTTTACTAATAGGTGTGCTGCTTATTTTGATACATTCTGTAGCTGTAACAAGGCGTTTATTCTTGACGAAGCAAGGCGTTCTCAGGGGTGGTGTGGTGCATGCGATAAATGTGCATTTATTGACCTCATTCTCTCTCCTTTTTTGTCGAAGGCGGCGCTTGAGCGGGTGTTCTCTGGCATTGAGCCTCTTCAGAACCCAGATCTTGTGTCATCATTTCGCGGGCTTTTAGGGATGGATGAGAATATCAAGCCGTGGGAATGTGTCGGCGATGTTGGAGAGTCACGAGTGGCGATGCGGCTAATGTCGCGACGCGAGGATAGGCGCCATGGCGGTATTGACCTTGGTGTCAAAGGCTTGTTAGATAATTTACCAAAAGACCCTGAGCCAGACTTCTTGACACCAAACGGTCATCGTGTACCAGGAAGGTATCTTCGTGCCGCTTGCTTGGAATGATCTAAGGGGGCTTTCTGTGGGGGTTCTCGGTGTTGGTGCCGAAGGCTTGGAAACGGCTTATAGACTTAACAAGCTAGGCATACCGTTTCAATCTTTCACTACTGATTCCCAAGAAAATCTGGCGGAACTACTGAAATGCCAGGTAGTGATAACATCTCCCGGTATCCCGAAGAACTCGGCAGTAATCAGAAATCTTGTTAAAAACAATACCAGGGTAGTTACGGGGTTAGATCTATGGTTGCACTCTAGGGACTCATTGGAAAATGTTGTTTTAGTATCAGGAACGAAAGGTAAGTCAACGACGTCTGCTTTATTATGTGAATTGCTAAGGGCGGCTGGTAAGACTGCCTTTTTATGTGGAAATGTTGGGACGCCGCCATGGGGTAGGGAGGCAGATTCTCTTGCTCAAGAGCCGGATTTTTGGGTTGTCGAGACCTCTAGTTATCAGGCGGCCAACCTCACAACGGCGGCTCCACTTGTTATCATTACTTCCCTAAGCGCTGACCATCTGACCTGGCACGGGTCGTTGCAGAATTATTATGAGGATAAATTATCGATTTGCACGAAATACACACCATGTACAGTTATAGCTAATGGTGACTCCCAGGAGCTTAAGAAATATCAGCATCTCATGGGGTCAGATGTGCGCTGGGTAAGTCTCAACGATAAGCTAGCAAGTGAACTGAGGCCTCATCTCAATATTTTTGGGGAGCACAACGTCAGGAATGCACTTTTAGCGGTTGCAGCACTATCGCAATTGGGAGTGAAGTTAGAGCGGCAAAAACTCTATTCTGTATTACAAAATTTTAAGTCATTACGACATCGCCTTGAGGTGGTGGGTAGTGTGGGCGCAGTTGTGTTTGTCGACGATACACTGTCAACGAACTGTCTTTCAACGATTGAAGGAATCCATGCGATCAAGGGGCCGCTTGCTCTGCTATTAGGTGGGGCTGATCGAGGTATTGACTATGATAGTTTAGCTAAGGAAATTTGTGATCGTCTAGAAGCAACAATCGTTGTAACAATGCCTGAGAATGGTGCGAGGATTGCGAAAGCTATTACTGATCGTCTAGATAGTGCTAATTGTCATATTGTTGCTTTGTTCCAGGCGGTATCTTTGTCTGCTGCAGTAGCAGTTTCGTTTCAATATCTATCAGGGTCAGGTGGTACGGTACTTCTCTCTCCGGCGGCGCCCTCCTTCGGATCGTTTCGCAACTACAAAGAGAAAAGTGATTGCTTTCGCTCTTGTGTTGAGGAACTAAATACGGCTAACCTGAGAGTTTAGCGAATACCGACATCACGCTGCCAATTTCCCCGCCGCAATGCGTACCGCCTCTGACCAGGCAACGAAACAATTTGGTGTGCTCATCAATTGTTTGGCGGTTAGGCCGTGACGGATGGCGAGGCTGAGGCCGGTCATCAAGTCGCTGGCGCCCGGTGCGACGATGGTGGCGCCGAGCAGGACACCTTTTTTGTCGCTGATCAATTTGACAAACCCACTGCGCCGGTCGGTGATGTTGCTGCGAGCGGTCAAGGTCAGCGGTGCTAGGGCGATAGTTATCTTCAAGTCACGACGCAGGCAGTCGTCCTCGTCCAGTCCCGTCCGGGCGATCTGCGGGTCGGTGAAGGCGATCGTCAAACGCGGTGTATCGTCAAGCGCGATGAAATTACGGTGTAGTAAGTTGTGTGCAGCGGTGCGGCTGTGGCTGAGGATGGTGTGTGTCTGTGCCTGAAGGTCAACGACGCTGCCAGCTGCAAAGATGTGCCGTGCCGAAGTCTGCATCGCTTCGCTGACTTGAATGCCATGTTCAGTATATGCTACGCCCGCATTTTCTAGGCCAATGTCGGTCGTCGGTAAGCGATCATCGGCGATGAGAATCTCATCAACGCGCACTGAATGCTGCTGGCCGCCACGAGCGTAGGTGACGCGCTTTGCGATGCCGTCTTTTTGGACGGCGACCAGCTTTGTCTGGGTGAGGATGTTCATGCCGCGCTGTGCCTTGGCGTCAGCGGCGATCAGTTCGCCAACTTCTTGGTCAAACTCGGGCAAGATACGCCCGGCGGTCTCGGCGACATACACCTTGCTGCCAAAGGTCGAGAACAAATATGCCAGCTCCATCGCTGTCGTGCCAGAGCCGACAACGAACAGTGTTTTGGGCGGGCGTTTGAGCGAGAGGATAGTTTGTGGTGTGTGATAGGCCACTTCGTCGAGGCCTGGGATGTGATCATCGCGCCAGGTTGAGCCGCTAGCGATCAGGAATTTGCGCGCTGATAAGTGGCGGCGGCTGACGGTAATCTCGTTGGGACTGAGAAAGTGGGCGCTGCCGGTAAAGACGCTGATGCCTTGTTTCTCGTAGTAACTGCGGTTGCCGCCGGTGCCGGTGCGCTTGATGGCGGTGTCTTTCCAGGCGAGTAGCGAAGGATAATTATAGCCGACCGTGCTGGTGCGCAGGCCGAACTTGGCTGCTGTTTTGGCCTCGTAATAGACGTCAGCGGTATAGAGCAGGGCGCCAGTCGGAATGTCGCCCCAGTTTGGGGACTCGCCGCCAAAGGTACCGCGCTCGATGATGGCGACTTTCTTGCCAGCGCGCGCCAAGACGGTTGCGGCTGGTGAACCGCCAGCGCCGCTGCCGATGACAATTACATCATAATCAAAAGTTGGTTTTTGTGCCATGTGCCCCCTACATGATTGTCTTATGGTGTTGATAAACAAATGCTGCGTCGGTGTGTAATTTCTGTAGTAACTGCGTCGCGCGGTGTCGGATGTCGTTTGTGGTAATTTCTGGCCGGGTCTCGCACCAGCTCATCACGCCGAGGGTGACTGACTTGGCGATATCATCAGCTTGGCCTTCGGGTGTGCGGATACTCAGGCAGGTCGCCATGATAGAGTGGTGGAGTTTTGTCGGATCAAATTCTTCGCTCGGTCGTTTGCCACGCTTAACGACATCGATGATTGGTCGGTTTGGGTGCCCTTCTGACATCAAAAACCTCCGTAGCTGACGATGCCAAGTACTCGATCAACGAACAAAAAGCCGCCCAAGATGATCAAGCTGCCGCCAGCTGCAAATTGCAAGAAACGTTTATGCGCCATCCGCCACTGTTGTAGATGGGCGAGGGAATGGCCACTGCCGACCAGCATTAATACGACGACCAGTGATAGCAGCGATATGACGACGTAAAGGGCGATGGCGATGAGCCGCCACTCGGTTGATGGTAGTAGGACGGTTGCCAGCCCCGCCGCTGCCATTGGCCCGATGATAAACAGTAACTCGGCCACCACGCTCGCCATCCCGAGACTAAAGGCCTCGGCGCTGTGACGCGTCGCTTTTGAGCGCTTTGATAGGTAGGTCGCGAAGCTGCGCGGTAGCCACAAGGCCGTACCTTCGCCTCGTCGGTAGTACACCGCCCAAGTCGCCACACCCAGCCCGACCATCAGCCCGCAGATGATGGCCGCTACCAGCTGCTCGGCCTGAGCGGCGTGATGAATGACCAGCGACAGATAGTAGACGATCGCCGATATTAGCAGTGCGGTCAGCACCAACACTCCACACACAAATCCATTCATCAGTCGCAATACTTTTCGGCGGGCGGTTTGCTTGCCGAGGGAATGGCCGCTGAGCAAGGTCAAGACGCTGACGCTGAGCTGAAAACTAGCGTGGATCAGTGCCGAGAAGGCGACGATGGCGAGTGATGAAATGATAGCCGGGGTCATGTTTGTGTAAAATCCTCTCCCTCCAGTTTATCACAAGCGGTTTGCTGAGGGAAGCCGGTGGGAGCATTGGTCGGGTAATGATGCGAACTGTCATACTATTGCACTTATGTCAAATGTGTGCTATAGTAAAGCCACGGTTTAACAAACACAGAAAGGCAACAACATGGATATCACTGAGCACGAGCTTGGGCAATTTTTAGCTGCGGTCAATAATGACCAGCTGCGGACATGGCAGCGCCGGCGGACGTGCGAGGAGCTACGTTCATTGGTAGTGCGGCGACTGGAGCTGCTGGACGAAGAAGGCGTGGAGCTGGCAGCTTAGCTCTGTGGGCAGTACGGATCGGCCTTTGTTTGGGTAGCAGTTTGGTCTCATCTGACAGATAGGCTTTTGAGGCGGTTGAGATTTTCTGACTCGTTTGGTACAATTGGTGACGTGTGGCACCGTAGCTCAGCTGGTTAGAGCGCAGGACTCATAAGCCTGAGGTCGGTGGTTCGGGTCCACCCGGTGCTACCAGAATTGTTTTTTATCCGCGGTCTGTATGGGCCGCGGTATTTTAATATGTGGATGACACATTGCGCACGCTATTACAAGAGTTGACGATAGGATGATATTTTCGTGAAAATAATATTTGAGTTAACTCACAGTATTTCACGTATCATCTGGGCGATTGCTCGGGCAAATCGCTCGTGACCCGCTGCTGTCCAGTGCAGTCCGTCTACACCGGCCTTGGCATATGTGTTGGCGTCGAAAAACGCAACATTATATTTAGTAGCATAGGTTCGAATTTTTTCAGGCAGTGCAGTTAGTGTCGCCACGGCTGTATCATCAAAGTGCCATGCCGATCGCGGTACGATTGCCTCGTTGAACAGGCCAGCAGGGTCTGGGATGAGTGGTGCAACAAGTAGCGGTGTGACGTCTGATTCGTGACAATACGTGACGTAGTGCGCCAGTGCCGTCACGATCGCCTCAACTGGTCGCTGGTGGCAGAGCTGGGCATCATTTGTTCCCAGCATGATGATGGCGATGTCGGGCTGATGACTGGCCAGGCACGGCGGAAAATACGTCCAGCCATTTCTCGACGGCTTGGCTGGGTCAGGATGATCAAGGTCAGTCCGCCGACCGCCTAGCCCCTCCTCGATGACATAATATTGGCGTGCCTCGTCCGCTAGCAGCGCCCCCAGTCGCCGCGGCCAGCGCACTGACTCGTCATATCGCGCGTTCGTATCGGGCCGCTGCCCAAAGGTGTTGGAATCACCAAAGCAGAGGATGGTTGTCTCGTGCATAGTGAGTATTGTATCACGTAGCCCCGCAGTATGTGTCATAATATCCTCATGAAGCGACTGATTGCGGTATCGGGTGGAGTGGACAGCGTGGTGCTCCTCGACAGCGTATTGCGGCATGGGCAGGACGAGGTGGTGGTGGCTCACTTTGATCATGGAATTCGGGCAGAATCGGCGGCCGATGCGCGGTTCGTGGCGGGGCTAGCGCGCCGGTATAATGTGCCATATGTTACCAGGCGTGAGGAATTGGGGCCGGCAGCCAGCGAAGATGTGGCGCGTCAGCGGCGGTATCAATTTCTCTTTGACGCGGCGGCGCGCTGGGGTGGGCGGGTGACGACAGCTCATCACCAGGATGACGTGATCGAGACGATAGCACTCAACCTGCGGCGTGGTACGCGCTGGCGGGGCTTGGCCGCCATGGGCGATCAGCGGATTGAGCGGCCGCTATTGGAATGGACGAAGCAGGACATATATGATTATGCACTGCGCCACCGGTTGGAGTGGGTGGAGGACGTGACGAACCAATCAGATGCTTATCTGCGTAATCAGCTGCGCCGACAGTTGCAAGCGAAGCTGACTGATCAGCAGCGGGCGGTGCTTGGTCGGCTATGGCGTCAGCAATGGCAGCTACGCCAAGAGATTGACCAAGAGACATTGCGGTTATCGTCACGTCTTGGCAGTCGTTATTTTTGGGTGCATATCCCGATTGAGCCAGCGCGCGAGCTACTCCACCGAGAAGTGCAGCGACTGACTGGCGTGTCGCTGCTCTCAGCGCAGCTGGATCGACTGCTGATCGCTATCAAAACTGGTCGAGCAGGAACGGTGTGGCAGCCGGCCGCCAGTGTACGGGTGAAATTATCTACAAAAGGTGTTACAATAAAACGAGTGACTCGCTAGGACGAAAGAGAAAGGATTATGTGACGTATGGCAGGAAAGACGCCAAAGAATACTAAGAAAGGGGTCGGGCAGGTTGCTCGGCTGGGACTGTTTTGGGCAATCATTGTTTTTCTTGGGCTGGCAGTGTATGCGGCGCTGTCACCAAATAGCAACTTGAAGAATGTCGCGTTGACCGACGTAGTGCGCCGGGCAAATGCCGGGGAGATTGCCAAGATTGATATCCAGGGCAACGATCTGAAAATTACTCCCAAAGGTCAAAAACAGCCGACCGAGAAATCGGTCAAGGAATCCGGTAGTACGATTTATGAGCAAGGTTTGAACAAGGACGCCAAGGTCGAAATTAACGTTCTGCCACCATCGCAAACCGGTGAGGTGCTGTGGAATCTGACGGTGATGATCGTGCCGGTGGTGATCATCGTGATCTTCTTCATGTTCATGATGCGCCAGGCCCAAGGGCAGAATAATCAAGCGATGGGCTTTGGCAAGAGCAAGGCACGGCTATACGGCGAGGATAAAGAGAAAATTGTGTTTGAGGACATCGCCGGTAATGATAATGCTAAGCAGGACTTGCAAGAAGTCGTCGATTTCTTGAAGCATCCAAAGAAGTACAAGGAACTAGGCGCTAAGATTCCGAAAGGCGTATTGTTGGTCGGTAATCCGGGTACCGGTAAAACCATGCTGGCGCGGGCAGTGGCTGGCGAGGCGGGTGTGCCGTTCTTCTCGATTTCTGGATCAGAGTTTGTGGAGATGTTCGTCGGTGTTGGTGCTAGCCGGGTGCGCGACCTTTTCTCAAAGGCCAAGAAAAATGCGCCGTGTATCGTCTTTATCGATGAGATTGACGCGGTGGGCCGCAAGCGCGGCTCAGGTATGGGCGGCGGCCACGATGAGCGCGAGCAAACCCTGAACCAGATTTTGGTGGAGATGGACGGCTTTGATGGCGACACTAATGTGATTGTGCTGGCGGCGACTAACCGGGCGGATGTGCTCGATCCTGCCCTGCTTCGGCCGGGGCGGTTTGATCGGCGGGTGACAATTACTCTGCCGGAGCGCAAAGATCGCGAGGCGATTCTGAAAGTTCATTTCAAGAAAAAGCCGACCGACGAAACGGTTGACCTGGATAAATTGGCCGCCAAGACGGCTGGCTCATCGGGAGCGGATCTCGCTAATATCGCCAACGAAGCAGCGATCATCGCCGCGCGCCGTGACAAGAAGAAAATTACCAACGAAGAATTAACCGAGGCATTTGAGCGGGTAGCGATCGGACCGGAGCGCAAGGCTAAAGTTATGAACGACCACGAGAAGGAGCTGACAGCGTACCACGAGGCGGGCCACGCCATTGTTGGTCACGTCTTGCCAGACTCTGATCCAGTTCACAAGGTGACGATCATTCCGCGCGGCGGTACCGGCGGCGTCACCTGGTTCTTGCCGCCAGAGGATAAGAGCTACACCAATGTCTATGAGTTCAAGGATATCTTGGCGCGGGCGATGGGCGGCCGGATCGCTGAGCAGATTATTTACGGCGATGACGGCATTACTACGGGTGCTGGCTCAGATCTGCGTAAAGCCACTGAGATTGCCCGCGATATGGTGATCGAGCAGGGTATGGGTCAGAGCCTACGCGATCAAGTATTCCACGAAGACAACGGCGGGCTGATGTTTGACAAGATGACCCGCGAACGGCCGTATTCAGACGAGACTGCCAAATTGATCGACCAGGAAGTGTCGCAGCTGATCACCGAGGCCAAGCAGCGGGCGATGCTGGTGCTCAAAGCCAATCGTCCGTTCCTTGACAAATTGGCTGAGGCGCTGCTCAAAGACGAAACCTTGGAGGAAGCGGCGGTGGACGAGATTCTTTCGGGAACGAAACTGCCAAAGGAAGCAAAATTGCACGCATAAACTGCTATGGGGCGTGTTCGTAACGTTGTCAACAAGATTAATCAGCGGCTGACAGTCAAGTTGGCCGCCACGATTTTAGCAAGCTCAATGTTGCTGTCGAGCCTGCTGGGGCTGCTGCGCGATCGCTTTTTGAATGCGGCGTATTTCCCTAACGAGAAGGCTCACTTGGCTGGCTATCCAGTCGGGCTGGACGCCTATACGGCAGCGTTCATGGTGCCGGATTTTATGTTTGCGATTCTGGTGTCGGGGGCGCTGAGTGTTACTTTCATTCCGGTATTTAACGAACGGTGGATCAAGGGCAACAAGCAATCAGCCTGGCAAATTAGCTCGAGCATGATTAATTTGATGGCATTGGTGACGCTGGTAACGAGTGTTCTGATCATCGTTTTTGCTGATCCGCTGATGAAATATCTGATCGCGCCGGGGCTGAGCGAGGCTGGCCACGCATTGGCAGTCAGTATGATGCGGGTAATTGCCGTAAATCCGCTGATTTTTGCGGTGGCGGCGGTGATCGCCAGCATCCAGCAGGCGGTCGGTCGCTTCACCTTCTATGCGCTGGCGCCGATGCTGTACAATGTCGGGATTATCATCGGTACGCTATGGTTTACCAATGGTATCAATCTGTTCGGCTGGCAGATCTTTGATGGTGGCATCATGGGCGTGGCACTCGGCGTGGTGCTCGGGTCGGTGCTGCAGCTCATCGTCAGTGCGGTTGGATTGATCGGTCTCGGTTTTGATTATGATTTCAAGATTTATTGGCGTAATCGCGGCTTTCGTAAAGTCCTGTCGCTGCTGCCGGCGCGCTCGATTGATCAGGGAATGGATTATGTGGTCAGCCTAGCCGAAGTCAACTTGGCCTCGCGGATGGGCGATGGTATTATCCGTCGTTATAATCAAGCACTGACGCTACACATGATGCCAATCAACCTCATCGGCGTCGCTATTTCCAACGCTGCCTTTCCGCAGCTAACTGAACGCCTCGCCTCAGAGCGGCCGGATCTATTTCGTAGAGACCTGCGGTCATTTCTCAGGACGGTGATTTGGATGATTATCCCGATTTGTGTGGTGACGTTTTTCGCGCGTGGCTACGTGGTGCACTTCATCAATAATAATGGTGACCCTGTCATGGCGAACATTCTCGGCTGTTTGGTAATGGCGATTTTATTCAGGACGGTATACCACATGGTGGCGCGTGGATTTTATGCGCAGCAGGACACCAAGACGCCGATGTATGTGTCGATTTTTGCGATTGTGCTGAATGTGGCGCTGGCGGTGATACTTGGCTACTACGTGAAACTTGGCCCGTACGGCCTAGCCTGGGCACAGTCGATCGTGGCCTTTGTCGAGGTGGTGATTTTATGCATTATTTTAGGGCGGCGTATGCCACAGCTGTTTGATGCGACGTTTGTCAAAGCGGTCGCCAAGATGGCGCTGGCCGCAGTGCCACTAGCGGTAGCGTGCTATGTCAGCGTGTTGGTAATTCCATTTCGAGCGTCGGATGACAGCTTTTTAGGGGCGCTGCCCAAGTTTGGGGCGATTACGATTTTCAATTTTGTCGTGTACGGTGCGCTGTCCAAGTGGCTAAGGCTGCCAGAAATCGACCCAGTTTTGGCGCGAATTAAACGCCTGCTGTTTTCGCGATTTGATATGAGCAAGTTGAGGCACTGATGAAACCACTGACCAGTATCCGCAATTTTTGCATCATCGCTCATATTGATCACGGCAAATCGACGCTGGCTGACCGGATGATGGAGATGACGGGGACGGTGGAGAAGCGCGAGATGAAGTCGCAGCTGCTGGATAGTATGGATCTCGAACGTGAGAAGGGGATCACGATTAAGCTCGCGCCAGTGCGGATGAGATATGAATATCAGGAGGTGGAAGTGAGTGGCACATCACCGCTCCCATCGTCGAAGACTCTTGCAGAGTCTTCACGTCGGTCGCTAGACGCGGGTCCTGTCAGTCGATCCGCCCCTTCTTCTGAAAAATCAGAGATTTCTTCAGAAGCGGGCGCTACCCCATCGACTGCCACCCGCTTAGCGCAGTCTGATTCTCGGGTTTGTGCAGATGTTGGCGTGAATGGGCTGGCTCAGCCAACTGTCTACGACCTCAATCTCATCGACACACCTGGTCACGTCGATTTTAGTTACGAGGTGTCGCGTAGTTTGCAGGCTTGCGAAGGTGCGGTGTTGGTGGTCGACGCTAGTCAGGGCATTCAGGCGCAGACGCTGGCGAATGTGTACCTGGCGATGGAGCAAGATCTCACGATTATCCCAGTGCTCAACAAGGTTGATCTGCCGGCCGCTGATGTGCCGCGGGTGTCCAAGCAGGTGATCAATTTGCTGGGCTGTGATGAGAGCGATATTATTCATATCTCGGCCAAAACAGGACAGAATGTCGATCAAGTTTTGGGGGCGATTGTTGAGCGAATTCCAGCACCAAAAGGTCAGCCGGACGACCCGACGCGGGCGCTGATTTTTGATAGTTATTATGACGATTATCGCGGTGTGATTTTGTATGTGCGAGTAGTTGACGGTCAAATTAAAAAAGGTGAAGCGATCCACATGATGGCGACCGGCGCTAACGGGCTGGCACTAGAAGTTGGCCATCTCAGCCCTGGTATGATTCCCGACCTGTCGCTGGATACCGGTGAAATTGGCTACATCGTCACTAACCTCAAAACCACGCGTGAGGCACGGGTGGGCGATACGGTGACGTTGAAGAGGTATATGGACTGAGAAAATGGTTAATAGAATGGGCGAGCGGAAGATGTTGACTGGTAGCGGGCATTCGCGAACCACTGAGTATGAAGCAAGTAGTCTTGCGGCTGGCGAGTGTCGTCTTGAGGAGTTGAGGCTTACAATTACTGTGACAATAGCTGCAACAATGATAAGTTTGTATGCTCTTCCAGAATCAGTTAAATGGGCGTATACAATAAGGCCAGCCACAATTATCCCTGGGCTACTATCTCTTTTATACATTATTCTTTTAGCGTCTCGTCTTAAGTATAAAAATAAAAGTATGATTGGTGATCTTTACATACCTCGTTCCTTTCAGTCCGGTATATATGATTTTGCTATTAATAATTTTTGGGCCTCCTTCATTATCGGGGTTATATTCGTAAGTGCAAAAGCACTGGGCTGGGATGGCGAATTAAATAGTTTCGGAGTACTAAAGGGGGCTATCATAGCATGTCCTGCACTATTACTCTTGGCTATATGGATGTCTCATAGACGCCAAAAAGAGGAGGGGCGAGAGAAAACGGATAAGAATTGAACAGAGTGACAGTAAGGTCGCTTGGCTAGGAATAATTGATTATTTACTATTGTTAATAGAAGCGTTACAATGAGCAGAATATGTCAGATAGTATAATTGTCAAATTGCTCCCTCGCCATAAATAAATCAAGCATTCTGCTTCGTAAACTTTTTCTGGTATCAGGTATGGTTTTGATAAAGTTGTCGATACACTGGCCCCTAGGGAGTGAAATCATTGAAGATCAGGCGATATTAGTCCCAGATAGTATGAAGCATAGCATCGACCCTTGGGAGGCGATGCAATGGTATCCGCAGCGTATCACGTTGGTAACGAGTGAATTTATGCCACGCGTAATGTGCCGCGCTGGATGGCTGAGCCGATCATGTCGATGGCTATCAGTGCCAAGACTCAGAATAAGGCCGATCGTGAAAAGATAGCATCGGCTTCTCATCTGGTTCTTTTTACGACGAGAGAAAATAGTTGGCGTGAAAGGGTGTGAGTTTAGATCGGACGTTGCGGTAATTTTTGTTGACTGCTACGAAACTGAGGATTGCGTGCCTATCTGAACCAGCCGAACGAAGAAGCAGAAATTGCCTCAGAAATGGTAAGAACACTGGGTTTGGCCAGAGAATACCCAACTATTTTGCTACGCATCGGTTATGGGAAGCGCAGCAGGCTTATGCTAAGCGTCGAGCTGTTAAAGACGCTATCGAGTGCTAGACCGTCGTAAATTATAGATACTGTTGTGTTTGATTGGCGCAACAATATAAGTGGAGTACATCATTCTCCGCCAGGAGGGTGGTATAATTGACTATATGTCAAATATCACTGTCCAGCCCCTCCCCGGTTACAAAGAAGTCAAGCCCTTCGTCTACGCAGGCTTCTTTCCGGTGAGTAACGAAGACTATAATGACCTGAAAGAGGCTATTGAAAAGCTGAGCCTCAGCGATTCGGCGCTGCAGTTTGAGCCGGAAAATTCGCCGGTGTTGGGCTATGGTGTGCGGATTGGTTTCCTCGGTTTACTACACATGGATATTATTCGTGAGCGGCTGGAGCGCGAGTACAACCTCGATCTCATCGTCACCAACCCGAGCACGGATTATCAAGTCAGCCTGACTAACGGCGAGGAGCTGGACATCAAATCAGCTAGCGAACTACCTGACCCAGCGCAAATTACCGAGGTTCGCGAGCCGTGGATTGATGGCGAAATTGTGGTACCGCAGGACTATATCGGTGCGGTGATTCAGCTGATTGTTGCCAAGCGCGGCCGGCAGAAAAACCTTAGCTACATCGATGAGCGGGCGCTGATTTCTTTTACGGCGCCGCTGGCGAATCTACTGACGGATTTTTATGATCAGTTGAAGTCGGTAACCAGCGGCTACGGTTCGTTTAACTATGAGCTGGCGGGCTACCAGGCGGAAGATTTGGTGCGCGTTGATTTTTATGTGGCGGGCGAAATGGTCGATGCGCTGAGTGTGATGTGCCACCGCTCAGAGGCGTCAGGTTTGGGCCGCGAAATCGTCAAAAAATTGAAAGAAGTCGTACCGCGCCAGAGTTTTGAGGTGGCACTGCAGGCAGCGATTGGCGGCAGATTCATCGCCCGCGAAAACATCGGTGCTTACCGCAAGGATGTCACCGGCTATCTGTATGGTGGCGACGTCAGCCGCAAAAAGAAGCTCCTCGCCAAACAAGCCCGCGGCAAAAAGCGCATGAAACGCTTCGGCAAGGTTGACATTCCGAGTGAAGCGTTTATGGTGATGCTGAAGAGGGATTGATTATGAAGAAACCGATTATTTACATCGATATGGACGGCGTGCTGGTGGACTTTACATCGGCCTTGACGAAGGTTCCGCCCGAGATACTTGAGAAGTTTGCGGGTGAATATGACAATATTCCGGGTGTTTTTGCATTGATGGATCCGATGCCGGGCGCCCTCGAAGCGGTTGATAAGCTGAAGGAAAAGTATGATTTATACATTCTCTCGTCATCACCATGGGAAAATCCGACGGCGTTGGGCGACAAACTGGCGTGGGTGAAGAAGTATTTTGGCGGCGATGGCCAGGAAAATATTTTCTATCGTAAGGTTATCTTTTCGTCGGTCAAACAGCTGAGCCGCGGTGATATCTTGATCGATGATCGGACGGCCAGGGGTGCTGCTGAGTTTGTTGGCCGGCACATTCATTTTGGTACTCCGCAGTTTCTTGATTGGCAATCAGTGCTGGACGAGTTGCTCTAGCAGCTGAGCGGTTGGCTGCTTGAAATCACTGAGCATAACCGGTATAATGGTGACAGAATCAATCAGAGGAAGGAGAGTCATATCGACCAGCTGACCGTAACCATTTTCGGTATCGACATCTCCCAAGGGATGAGGTGGCGCTGATGAAGTTGACAAAGCTATTCAAGAAGGCTCGGCTCGGTAAACGCCGTAAGGGCGAGGTGTCAGATGTCGATACTGAAGCCCCAGTGCCGCGTCAGCGCCCGGTGGCTACTTCAGTGCCCGCCGCATCTCCCACATCACCCGCGCCACGTTCTCCTCACTCCGCTCCGGCTCGGCGTCATAGTGTTCAACGGCAAACTGTAGCCGCGCAGCCAGCTCGTCCTTCGGCTGCGTCTCGCGTTGTGCCGCCACAACCTTCTACTCAGTTACCTCGCTCGCGTTCTGTCGCTCCTCAAAAGACTCCCGCTCCCAACCCGCCGGCTAAACCTCACCCTAAAAAACCAGCAGTCTTTCATGACATTATGCCGCCGCGTGGCGTCCAGCGCTCGCGAAGCGCATCATTTACCAAGCCGTCCGTCAAGCCCCAGCCGCCAAAGCATGCCCTCTCACCGTCACGCGCTTCACTGATCAAGCCCACTGCTTCGGCGCCGGCCCCGGCCAAGCGCCCGCTCAACAAACTTTCTTCCGTCAAGGCTCAGCCAGTTAAACCGCTCTCATCACATCCGCCGCACCCGCCGCTGACGAAGCCACCGCTTTCATCTCAGCCTTCGAGCCCGACTCGTCCGCTCAATCCCGTAGCCGCTGCGTCATCTCGGCGTCCAAACCAACCATCAGTTACAGCGCCCCAAGCGGCGTCCAAACCAACCACTAGCCGCCCGCATACTAGTCCTCGTGCCAGTACGCCGCATGCTGATACGCAATCGACTGTCAAGCGCCCGCTATCCCAGCCGCACCAGCTGCCAACCCAGCCGAAATTACCGCCACAGCCAAAGGAGCTGACTCACCCGCAAGCCACCGCTCATTCCCGTGCTCATATCGCTGTGCCGTCTCGCCGCCCTCAGCTAACGCATCGTCCGCCGCATATTCGGGCGATGGACATGGTGCATAGATAGGAAGTCGTAACTGCCCGGAAGCTTAGTTAATAATCTGGTATAATACTCATATGTCAGATCTTGAACGTGTCATCAGGGAGTACCAGCCGACCGAAGCGGCCATAGCGCTAGTACGAGATACCAAAATTGCGCTGCTGACCGGTATTTCCGGCGCGGGCAAGGATACGATCAAAAGGCAGTTATTGCGATCGCCGTCATTTCGTGATATCGTGTCGCACACCACGCGGGAGCCACGGGCAAATAACGGTCAGCCAGAGCGTGACGGCGTCGATTATCATTTTATTGATCAAGCGACGGCACTGACCATGCTCGAACACCATCAGCTCATTGAGGCCAAGTTCGTCCACGGCAAGGTGTATGGTACCTCGACAGCCGAGCTGCAGTTAGCGCATGATCATCAGCAAACGGCGATCACTGATATTGACGTACAGGGCGTGGCTGAGTATGAGCAATTGGCACCGGGCTGTATTGCCATCTTTATCGTGCCGCCGGATTATCCGACATGGCTGGAGCGATTGAAGCAGCGGTATGCGACGGAAGCAGAGTTTCAAGCGGCCTGGCCGAAACGCCGCCAGTCGGCCATCGCCGAGCTCAGTCACGCGCTGGAAGTACCGTATTACCACGTGATTATCAATGATGATTTGACCCGAGCGGTGCGGGTTTGCGGCGAAATTATTGAGCGCGGTGACGTGTTTAATCGGCGTGATGACGAGGCACGGTTGATAGCACGGGATCTTCTTGATTATTTGATGGGTGAGGACACGGCCTAGATGGCGACGAAGAAGTCGTCATTTTCGCTCAGGCGACCGTTTTGGTCGTTGTCGGGGTTGCTTGACCAGATCTTTTTCTTATTAGCCGGTGCGGCGTCGTTCTGGCTGGCGTGGCTCGTGTGGCGCGAGGGCTGGCATTCGGGCGGCTGGTGGATGGTCGGGTTGTTTATAGTGGTGTGGCTGATTACGGCTTACCTGGCACTGCCGCGGCTGCATCGTATCCTGAGTAGTCTATACGTACCGAATTATTTCATCGGGCGAACGCGGACGGCGGACGGGCTGCTGGGTGATCCCGTCAATCTGGCTCTGCGCGGCTCGGAGGCACAGGTCCACCGGGCGATGACCGCGGCTGGCTGGACGTTAGCGGAGGAAATAACCGTGCGTTCATCGTGGCGGATGATGGTGGCAATATTGACGCGGCGTAGTTATCCGCAGGCACCGGTTTCGTCACTATTTCTATTTGGGCGGCGGCAAGATTTTGCCTACCAGCAGGAGGTTGACGGTAATCCCGGCAAGCGCCATCACGTGCGTTTCTGGCGTTGCCCACAGGGCTGGCTGCTGCCGGGCGGTCATCGGGTGGATTGGCTGGCGGCGGGAACGTACGACAAGAGTGTCGGCCTTAGCTTGTTTACCCTGCAAATTACCCATAAGATTGACGAGAACACCGATATCGAGCGGGATTATATCGTCCAGTCGGCCTTGAAAGCGCGCGCCTCGATCGAGGTGACCACCTTGAAAGACTTTTCCACCGGGTATCATTCGCGTAACGGTGGCGGCGACACCATTCAGACCGATGGCGATCTGCCAGTGCTTGAGGTCGGGCGAGTGCGCGCCAACAAGTCATTGATAGAGGAGCGCGACGAGGTGATTCTCGATGCTACTTCGCATGAGGTGATGCCAGTAGCACACGATACATTGATACAGCAATTTTGGAGTCGGCGGCCGCCACAGATTGCGTTTGGCGTGGTGGCGATGTTTGCGGCGCTGGCGGTCAGTATCATCAATACCGTTGTTGAATTACTTGCGATTGACCAATTTCATAGTCAGACGGTGGCTGAACTGATGGTGGATGGTCAGGTGAATGACGCGGCGGTGATTGCTAATTGGCTGATTGGTTCGTCAATTGTCCTCGGCGCAGTGTGGGTGATTGTCACCGTCGTACTGGTCAGTCGGACATTTAGCGGTAGCAATCGACTACGGCTGGTATTGATGATGTTATCCGGGCTGGCAGTTATCGCTAATTCATTCACTCTGACTATCGGTAAGATAACCTGGTCGACAGCCAGTACGCTGTTGTTCATCGGGCTGAATATTGTAGCGGTGCTAATGTTTTCGTCAGACGCCGCCAGGCGATTTACGCGGGCGCGTAGCCAGGCCAGGCGCGCAGTAAAGGCACGTTAGCACTCGCTTGCGATGAGTGCTAGATTCATGCTACAATGAGCCTATGACCGAACGTCAACAGGCGATTTTAGCCGCCATCATTGAGCAATATGCCGAGATTGCGGCGCCAGTTGGCAGCGTGACGCTGGCCAAGTTGTTTGGCGTGTCCAGCGCCACTATTCGCAGCGAAATGGCTAAGCTCGAGGAGATGGGGTTCATTGAGGCTCCTCATACCAGTGCTGGTCGCATTCCGACTGATAAGGGCTATCGCTTTTATGTCAATGGCATCACCAATGCGCAGATGACGGAGCTGCCGAGTAGCATCGATCGCAGTGCGAGAGCGATCGAAGCGCATGTTAATTCGCACGTTGATACGTCCGACCGGGCAATTCGCAGCGCGGTTGATAGTCTGGTTGAACTGACGGGCAATTTTGGTTTCGCCTCATTTGGCGATCATCTATACATGAATGGTATGACGCAGCTGTTTTCTCAGCCGGAATTTATTGAGGGCGATCACGTGCAAGCGATCGCCAGGCTGATTGATAACATTGAGCCGTGGCTACGTGAAGCGGCACCAAATGAGCCCTTGAATGTATTTATCGGCAGCGAAAATCCGATTGGTAAAAGCTCTGGAGCAACGTTGATTATTAGTAGGTTTTGTTCAAAGTTTAGTAATAATAGTTACATCGGTGTGATCGGCCCGACGCGGCAAAATTATCGCCGAACGATGGAGCTGGTTAGGCGAACCGGTGCGATGTTAGAGGAGGTATTGTAATGGCTGAATGGATTGGCGGACTACTGAGCGGCTTGCCAACGTGGCTAGTGGTGATTATTTTGATTATTATTTTCATAGCTATGATCGTGCTCTTCCCCTGCACATATGGCCACGAGCCGTTTTGGCCGTTCAGAAGGAGGAAAAAATGACAAAGAATAAAGCTAAGAAAACTGAAGATTTAGAGCAGCAATTGGGCGAGTTGACGCTGGATTTGCAGCGGACGCGGGCGGATTTCGAGAATTATCGCAAGCGTGTGGAAGCGGAGAAGCAGTCAGCGCACCAAATGGGCCAGGCGAAGTCGGTGATGAAACTATTGCCAGTGATCGATACGATTGAACGAGCGATCGCTAACGTACCAGAGGAATTGCAGGATAACGCGTGGGCCAAGGGTGTGGCGGGCCTGAATAAACAGCTCGACAAACAGCTGAAAGAAATCGGCCTCGAGAAAATTAACGCTAAACCTGGCACATTATTTAATCCTGAGCTGCATCAAGCCGTTCAATTTGATGAAGAAGCCGAAGGCGACAAAGAAGTGATCGCCGAGGAACTCCGTGCCGGCTACACGCTAGACGGCGTAGTGATTCGCGACGCGATGGTTAAGGTGACGCGCCAGTCATCGGAATCACCGCAGACGAATGTCAGGGTAAACACTGACACATCAGAGAAATAACTGGTTGTCACAAAATAAATTAGCACTCTTGACACGGGAGTGCTAATTATTTATACTGAAATAGTTGGCACTCGTTAATAAAGAGTGCTAAAATGGATATAAGCAAAAACCAGATGTGATCAAAACAAGAAAGGGGAATCATATGGGTAAAATTATCGGAATCGACCTCGGTACAACCAACAGCGCCTTTGCGTACATGCTGGCGGGTAAGCCGGAAGTCATCGCTAACGCCGAAGGTAATCGTACCACGCCATCAGTGGTGGCGATTAATAAAAAGGGCGAGCGTTTGGTCGGGCAAGTGGCGCAGCGTCAGCGTGTGACTAATCCAAAGAACACAATTTATGGTGTCAAGCGCTTTATTGGCCGTAAGTTTGATGACAAAGAAGTCCAAAAAGACCGTGGCCTCATGCCGTTTAAGATCGTCAAGAAAGGTGCGGGTGTGGCCGTGGAAATGGGTGGCAAGGAATACGCGCCAGAAGAAGTTTCGGCCATGATCCTCGGCAAAATCAAAGCTGATGCTGAAGCGTTCCTGGGCGAAAAAGTCACCGAAGCCGTCATCACCGTGCCAGCCTACTTTGACGATTCGCAGCGCCAGGCGACCAAGGATGCTGGTAAAATTGCTGGCCTGGAAGTCAAGCGCATCATCAATGAACCGACGGCCGCTGCTTTGGCGTACGGCCTGGAAAAAGGTAAAAATGACGAAACTATCGTGGTGTTTGACCTTGGTGGCGGTACCTTTGACGTTTCCGTCCTGGAGCTTGGTGACGGCGTGTTTGAGGTGAAAGCGACCAATGGTGACACCCACCTCGGTGGTGAGGACTTTGACAATGTCATCGTCAACTACTTCCTGGATGACTTTAAGTCTAAAGAAGGCATTGACCTACGCAAAGACAATGCAGCCATGCAGCGCCTAAAGGATGAGGCTGAAAAGGCTAAGAAGGAGCTATCAACAGTCACTGAATACGAAGTTAATATTCCGTTTATTACCGCTGACGCTGACGGGCCAAAGCACTTTGAATTGAGTCTAACGCGGGCGAAGTTGGAAGATTTGGTGAAAGATCTGTTGGCGCGTCTTGACGGTCCAGTTGAAAAAGCACTCAAAGACGCTAAATTGTCAAAATCTGACATCCAAAATGTTGTTATGGTTGGCGGTATGACCCGGATGCCAGCAGTGGTCGAGCGGGTGAAGAAGCTGTTCGGCAAAGATCCAATGCAAGGTGTTAACCCAGACGAAGTGGTGGCTGTCGGTGCAGCTATTCAGGGCGGCGTGTTGGCAGGCGACGTCAAGGATGTGCTGCTGCTGGACGTGACGCCGTTAAGCCTTGGTATTGAGACAATGGGCGGTGTGTCGACCAAGCTGATCGAGCGTAACACCACTGTACCAACCAGCAAGAGCGAAGTGTTCTCGACGGCTGCTGACAATCAGCCGCAAGTGGAGATTCACGTCTTGCAGGGTGAGCGCGAATTCGCCAATGACAACAAGAGCTTGGGTCGATTTGTGCTTGATGGTATCGCGCCAGCACCGCGCGGCGTGCCGCAGATTGAAGTAACGTTTAACATCGACGCCAACGGTATCCTTAATGTTACTGCCAAAGATAAAGGCACTGGCAAGGAGCAATCAATTACCATCCAAAACTCAGGCAACATGAGCAAGGAAGATATCGAAAAAGCCCAGAAAGAAGCCGAACTCCACGCTGACGAGGACAAGAAAAAGCGCGAAACCGTTGACGCTAAAAACCAGCTAGAAAACGCTATCTATCAGGCAAAGAAAATGCCAGATGAGTTCAAGGATAAGATTTCTGAGGACGACAAGAAGGCGATTGACGAAGCGGTCAAGGAAGCGGAAAAGCATAAAGACGCTGACGATAAAGACGAGCTAGAAGCGGCAGCCAAGGCCCTGCAGGACGCCATCATGCCAATTGGCGCCAAAATGTATCAGCAAGCTACTGAGGACAACAAGGCTGATGAGTCGAAGGACGACAAAAAGTCTGACAAAGACGAGCCAGTCGAGGGAGAGGTGGTTGACGAGAAATAACAGAGTCTGATGTAGGCTAATATAATACCCCAAGTCTCCGGGGTATTATATTTTTCGCTGGACGACACAGTTGAGTGGTGGAATTTTGGTAGTCGGCGGCGTACGATCAACTACGACAAGATCTCGGACAAGGTGAGCGGTAAAAAGTTGATTAATCGCATAGATCATTGCATCTGTATAGCGCTTCTCATCTGGCGGCGGTTGGTAGTTAGGATGGCTAAAACCAGGCGTTACCCAACAGGCGCTAACCTGCACATGACGAGTATCTTCACGCAGAAGAGATGGTGCTACGACCATGTCGGCGCAGATTAATGATTGAGTTGAATATGGCTGCTGGAGTGTCTGAGTGGTTAGGGCGGGCCGAAAATTACCCTCTTCACTGAGCGTAAGAAGCCATTTTCGCGACTTTGTTTCATATTGACCATTGCTGATATTCAGAAGAGTGTTATACGGCAATTCCGTATCATCACAAAAAATGGGTGTGCCGACCACGAAGTCGGCATTGGGTAGATCGTGTGAAATCTCACATAGCTGCAAAATCCTCTTGCCACTTTCTCAAACGGTATATCAGTAATGGTTATCAATTCTGGACTAATGACTTGTCCTGAAACTTTGCTTGGCAAATTTTCGATATGATCTAGATAATCTTCCCATGTCTGAGCTGATACACCTGTCACTGGTTCACCGTCTGAGTTGGTGAAATTAAACACCCCATTCTGGCGATACCAGGTGATTTCAAGATCGGGACGAGGCATTGTGCGGAAGATCATAGTAACTAAATATAACAATAATATATAGTATGTCAAATCACAACTATTACTAAATACAGACTGGGCTAAAGAAAGGTCAGCGTAGAAGGGCCCTATGTCGCTTGAATATCGTCACCATGCTCCAATAAATCACTATACGAGCCAACCACTAAATCCATAGCCTTGATACCAAGCTCACGCATGTAGTATGAGCATTGGTCCTCCAGCTCCTTGGCGTTTCGTTTGCCATCGGTGTCGATGGCTTCAATTTCGACAAAATTCCCGAGGCCCTGAACAGTGTCGATATGAAACTTGACATTATCGATGAAGTAAATCTCGCGCTGCTTATCGACGATGACACGCACACCAAGCGCCGCTGTTAGCACCTCACCAATAGTTGAGTCCGGTGCTACGGGTGACAAGTTGATGGTCGATTGTTTTGGCCCGTCGGTGTCCGCCCGCTGATAAAAGATAAGGTTATTTTCGATCGGCCCCTGGCGCAATTTCAGGCGCCCCTCGGGTACATCAAAATACGTGTCGATTTGATGATCCGTCCCCTTAAAGTCTGCGCCATGCTCACGTAGATAGTGGCGCACCGCCTCTTGATCGGCACACCGAGCCTTGATTTCTGAATTGATAATTGCTGTCTGTTTCATAACACCTCCTCTATGCTCAGTATAGCATGGTCAAGGCTAGCACTCTTGCATGTCGAGTGCTAAAAGCGTATAATAAACATATATGAGCAAGCGCGATTATTATGAAGTGTTAGGCGTGTCGAAAACCGCCTCTGAGGATGAGATCAAGAAGGCTTTTCGCAAGGCAGCGGTCAAGTACCACCCCGACAAAGAAGGCGGTGATGAAGCCAAATTCAAAGAGGTCAATGAGGCGTATGAAGTCCTAAAAGACAAGCAAAAGCGCCAGCGTTACGACCAGTTTGGTCATGCGGGTGTCGGCGGCGCAGCAGGCGGTGGCTTTGGCGGTAATCCGTTCGAAGGATTTGGCGGGTTTGGCGGCCAAGATATCCACTTTGATTTTGGTGGCGGCGGTTTTGGCGACATTTTCAGTCAATTTTTCGGTGGCGGCGCGACTAGTTCACAGGGTGGTGCGCGGCGTGGTCGTGATGTTGAAACTAATGTGACTCTGAGTTTTGAAGAGGCGGTGTTTGGCGCAGAAAAGAATCTCAACGTGACCTTGGACACCGAGTGCAAACATTGTCATGGCGATGGCGTCGAGCCAGGCCATAGTCTAAAAACCTGCGATGACTGCAAGGGTTCTGGTCAGCAGACTCGCGTCATGAACTCGATTTTTGGACAAATTCAGCAAGCAGTCACTTGTCCAACCTGTCATGGTCGCGGTAAGGTCCCGGAGCAAAACTGTTCAGTCTGTGGCGGCAAGGGTACAACTCGCCAGCGCCAGGAGATTACGGTCAAGATCCCAGCCGGCATTGATGATGGCGCGACGATCCGCCTGCGTGATCGCGGTGAAGCAGTTCAGGGCGGCCCGCGCGGCGATCTATACGTTCACATTCGTGTCAAGGCGCATAAGAAGTTCACTCGTGAAGGCGACATTATCCTGTCAGAAGAGCATATCTCGATGGTTGAGGCAGCGCTGGGAACGGAAATTGATGTCGAAACTGTGGACGGCACGGTGCGAATGAAAATCCCAGCCGGCACCCAGTCGGGGACTGATTTTAAGTTATCAGGCCACGGCGTGCCACACTTACGCGATGACTCGCGTGGCCCGCACATTGTTGGCGTCATCGTTGATACGCCAACCAAACTGAGCAAGAAGCAGCGTGAACTACTGGAACAGTTTGATGGTGCGAGGAGGCGCGGACTGTTTTCGTAATGCGTACTTGCTTTTTTACATAAATATGCTATCATGAAAAAATGAGTATAGTGCTCGAAATGGTACCGCGTCAACTGCGAACGATTGAAGAGATTATTAATCCTCACAATCTTCCTGAAGCCGGGTTTCAGTCGTATACAGAACTTGTTAATAATGCGCTCGATCAGCGAGAGGACTTTATCGCTGGGAAGTTTCGTAATCCTCGCTTTGAACACCGGCGTCTTCGCGATATGTCGGCACTAGATAAGGGTGTTATAGCACTTGGTCGAGCTCGTGAAGAGGCGACTGATCGTGAGCTTGACTCAGTATTCCGTGAGGCGATTGGTTCGTCGCTTGCGTTTCGCATGGCGGAAATGGAATATGTGAAGTTGCTCGGTCAGCTAGAGTTTTTACATCATGAAGGGGGAAATCAAGAAGAGTTGAGTGAGGTGCAGGAGCAAGCTCGACAGCTTGGTCATGAATTATACGGTCAGCCGCAGCCAGAGATTCGTGATGCGGCGCTTAATGAGCTGTGGAATATACTAGACAGCAAAACCTATCACCCGACCGCACAGGTTTTGTACGATGAGTTAGCGAATGGCTTTACCTGGCAGGGTCAAGAGATGTCGGCGATGCTCCGTGCTGAAGATGATGAAGCACGACTTCCTCGCTTTGAGGATAATCAGGCATTGGAGTGGGCTGGTGAGCAGATTATTGAGCACAATGCTGATATTCAGGCGCTGGTGCAGGAGTTATGGGGCCAGAAAGTCAAAGAATGTGGTGAAGAATATGTATGCGGTCCAGCTGATATCGTCGAAGCGTTTCAAGCAGTGATCAATCTGCGCGACCCTGATCATACCAGCGGCGTAACGGTGAAGCTAGTAGAAAACAAGACTGCGCTATCTTGGGAATCTCCAGAGATGGCAGTGGTGGTTGGTGGGAAGCGAGCGCCGATCAAGACAAGTGATGAGCTGTTTCGTAAGGTACTACACGAATTTGGAGTACATGGGCAGCGTTCAATCAATGGACTGAAGACAAAGCTACCGGTCCTCGGGATGGGTTTGTTCACTGATACTCCACGACCAGATTACCTGACCTTTGAAGAGGGGCTGGCGACGACGGTTGAGGAAATGATTGGTGATACTGTGCCGAAATGGACAGCTGCAAAACTTGGCCACTACATTAATATCTCGCTGGCGGAGCAGGGTGCAGATTTTCGCACGGTGTTCGAGACAGCGTGGCGATATCGTCTACTTGGGAAGTTAAAGGATAATCAAGAGGTGACGCAGGAGATGATAGATAAAGAGCAGCGAATGGCATATGGGTCCTGTGTAAGGATCTTCCGTGGCACGCAGCCTGATATGGCGGACCGCCAGCCTGGGGTAGCGCTGCTAACCTTTAATAAAGACCTCGCTTATCTTGAGGGGCGTGTTCTGGCAATGCGACATTTGGAGAGTCTATACGCTAATCAGGACGTTGATGGAGCTACTCGTCTCTTTGCTGGTAAGTATGATCCAACCAACCCCAAGCAGCAAGAGTTGATGATGAGGGCGCTTGCGGCGTAGGTACAAGAAGAGTATTCTCATATAAGATAATAGAGGTACTATCACTGTATGACAAATTAGCTACAAGGGACATCACTTGCAATCTATAATGAACTAAAGAAGCGCAGTATCCCGGTAGCCGGCTATAAATCCGGGGGGACGTCGTGTATAGCGTTTCGTTACGCAGGCCGCATGCGATTTATAATGGGCAGCTCACCAGATATGTCTAATGGTACTAGCCGATCAATTTCTGATAACAAAGAGCTGACTGATAAGCTTTTGGTGCAATCGGGTGAATTTGATCAATGGTTAGCGTCTTCAATGGTAGTGGGCGACGCGGCTGCTGCTGAGCAGTTTTTAAAAGAGCAGAGTGTGGTATGGTGAAGCCTATTGATGCCGCACATAGTAATGGGGTAACGACAAATATCCGCCATATAGATGAATTGCAAGGGCAGTCAAGCGAGCGCAACAATACGCAAGGAAAGAGGGTGTACTGCTGCAGCGTCACATTGAGGGAAATGATTATCGGCTTATCGTGATAGATAGTGAGGTGGTTGCGGCAATTCAGCGCTGTCCCGCAGAAGTCTGGGGCGATGGGGTGCATATAACTCGTGAGCTGATTGACCTGGATAATATGACAAATCCTCGTTGCGGTCAGCTACCTCATGAAAAGTCCATGAATCTAATTGACCCAGAGGCCGTGCGGGCTTTTTGAGCGATGTTGAGTTGCGATGTATTCCATCCGATGGGACACGAGTACAAGTAACTGGTGTAGCGAATATTTCTAGTGGTGGCTATGCGCTAGAGTGCCTCAATAAAGTACCGAATGAAGTGAAGCAGATGGCTGTGCGAGTTACTGAATACTTCGGCCTGTTTATCTGCGGTGTTGACATTATGGCTCCCGATAATTTCCAAGGGGCGAAGTTAATTGAAATAAATGCATCCCCGGGCCTTATGCCGTACTATGATCCACTTGTCGGCATGCCTGCTAATGTTCCGGCTGTCTACGTCGACAAGCTTCTGGCTGCCTACAAACGAGCAGCTTCGTAGCTTGACTGATGTAGGTTTTTAGATTATAGTATATGGTGCATGACAGCACAAAAAACCATCATTGGTCGAAATGTGAAGGTGGACTTTGGTCGGCGGGCGGTTAATGTGCCAGCTAAAGTTGACACAGGTGCAGACGGCTCATCAGTGTGGGCAAGTAATATCCGCGTTGATAAAGACGGTGTCTTGAAGTTCTCGCTATTTGGTAAAGGCTCACCGTATTATAACGGCAAGGTGTTTCGGCGTACCGATTATTCGGTAGCGATGGTTAAGAGCGCCTCTGGCCATGAAATTATAAAATATCGGACACATTTTACCATTATATTGGCTGGCAAGAAGATTAAAGCGTTATTTAGCCTGTCTGATAGGGCTGTGCATAATTTTCCAGTGCTAATTGGACGACGGACATTAAGCGGTAAGTTTTTGGTTGACGTAAGTATGAATGAAGTAAGGAACCAGAAGAAATCACAGACTATAAGGCTAAATAAAGAACTAGCTAAAAATCCTCACAAGTTTTATAAAAAATACCATAAACCAAAGGATACGTAGTTATGAATATTGCGATTCTATCTAACGGTAACATCAACTACTCCACCCTCCGCCTCAGAGAAGAGGCCGAAAAACGTGGCCATCAAATTAAAGTTATCAAGTATAAAAATTGTTATGTGTCAATTGATGAGCGGCATCCAAAGGTTATTTATCGCGGCAGGGAAATCGGTAACTTTGACGTGTTCATTCCGCGGATTGCTAGCTATATGACGCGCTACGGGACGGCAGTGGTGCGGCAGCTGGAGATGGCGAATCCACAGGCATTTTTTATGAATCGGTCTATCGCCATCAGTCGTTCGCGCGATAAACTACGATCGGTGCAGCTGCTGGCCCGGGCTGGGGTGTCGATCCCAAAGACGGTGTTCTCGCGCAATGAAACGGATATCGATGTACTGCTGGATGAGATTGGCGGTACGCCGGCGATCATCAAGTTGGCGCGCGGGACACATGGCAATGGTGTGGTACTGGCGGAGACAATTAAAGCCGCTAAGTCGGTTATGCAAGCGTTTTACCTCAGTGATTCTGACGGCACAAACGTGCTATTACAGGAATTTATCAAGGAGTCGGCCGGCACCGATATTCGGGCATTTGTGGTCGGTAGTCAAGTGGTGGCTAGTATGAAGCGGCAGAGTTTGGATGATGATTTTCGCAGCAATTTGCACAAAGGCGGCGAGGGGACGGTCGTTAAGTTGACGCCGGACGAGCAAAAAATGTGCGTCAAGGCCGCCAAGGCGATGGGCTTGGTGGTAGCCGGCGTTGATTTTATGCGCTCGAACCGCGGCGCGCTGGTGCTGGAGGTGAACGCCAGTCCAGGATTTGGCATCGAAAAAGTCACGGGCCGCAATGTAGCTGGTCGGATTATTGATTATATTAATCGCAACGCCAAGCGTGGCAACAAAAAAGATAAAGTCGGCGCCTGAAGATAAACTTGCTATAATGGGAGTATGAATGCGAAGTCGGTGTCGATAGTGCAGCGGATCATCGTTTGGGTGATCGTGCTCGGCGTGTTGACCGGGATCGGCTACGGCGTATGGGCGGTGGCGCGCCAGATGAATAAAACGTACACGACTGTTGATATTGGTAAGGGTACATTTCGAGTAGAGGTCGCTGATACGGACGAGACGCGGGCGCGGGGCTTGGGCGGTCGGCAGGAGCTGGGTAAGAGCGAGGGGATGTTGTTCGTGGCCGAGAAAGACGGTGATATACCAATTTGGATGAAGGATATGCGCGTCCCGATTGATATTATCTGGCTAGATGCCAAGAAAAAGGTCGTGCACGTCAAGCGTGATGTCTGGCCTGACAATGAGCCGCATGAGGTATATCACACGCCAGTTCCGGCGCGGTACGTGTTAGAGCTGTCGGCGGGTAGTGCCAAGGAGCATGGTATCAAGCCGGGCGTCACTGCGCGGTTTAGTGCGGGGGCGCAGCGATGAGCATGGTGTTGTTTGGCGGCGTGGCTGTGGCGGTGACGGCGTTAGCGTTCGTGTTAAACCGGCGATTTGGCATGTTGGCGCTGTCGCTGGCGGCTGGTGCACTGCTGGCGGAGTTATGGGCAGAGTGGTTGGCTGGGGTGATTGGCGGACTAGGCGTCGGTAACGTGGCGGGATTGCCGAACGGTGTTGTAGCAACGA
This sequence comes from Candidatus Saccharibacteria bacterium oral taxon 488, assembly GCA_013099195.1. Taxonomy (NCBI): domain Bacteria; phylum Candidatus Saccharimonadota; species Candidatus Saccharibacteria bacterium oral taxon 488. Next base: position 705,098 of record CP039999.1, on the reverse strand, counting down.
TCATCCTGACGGTGGGGCCGCTGGTGCTATTATTAGTTACTGGGCCAAAGGGGCCTGGCAAGTTACTGCGGCTAATCTCGGCAGTGCTAGTCGGCGTGCTAGCAGCGGCGGTGCTAGTGCGGCCACTGGGCAAGTTTATGACCTTGGACGCTGAGGCGATGAAGACGTACAAATTGCTGAGCGACTGGTGGCGCTATGCGGCGACCGTCGGACTGGTGGCGGGGCTGCTTGACATGAGCTTGCCGCTTCGGGCCAAGGCGCCCGCTGCCAAGAAAACAAAGCGTTGAAAATGCCGCTCCTCTGTGATAAAATGTGAAAAGTCGCGTTCTCGCTTCGTTGCGCTGCGCGTCATGTGCGGGCCCATAGCTCAGTTGGTTAGAGCACCTGCCTTTTAAGCAGGGTGTCCCGGGTTCAAGCCCCGGTGGGCCCTCCAAGTGGAGTACAATCCTAGTTCATGAACTAGGATTTTTTATTGTATCCATTTCAGGTGATTTGATGTAAGTCTGGCCGCACTTCGCGTATACTAACTATATGAAGTCTCTCGGCCTCACCCAGCGTTTGCATGTGTCGTGGCTGTTGGCGGCGGCTGGTGTCGGCATCGTCATCGGTGTTATCAGCGTGATGCGAGCGCCGTACGGGCTGTTTGCTGGTTGGATGTGGTTGGGGGCGGGAATGGTATTGGCCCTAGCGTCGCTCGTTGGGGCGCGGCGCTGGCTGATCATAGTGGCTCTAGTCGGTGGGGTGCTGGTTGGGCTGTGGCGAGGCAGTGTGGGGCAGATTGGCCTGGAGCACTATCAAACGCTGATCGGCCAAACGGTGCGGCTGAGCGGGCGGGTGCTGGAAGATCCTGATGTTGATAAAAAGGGGCAGACAGTGCTGCGGTTGGGTGACATCGTGAGTAACGATCGGCGGCTGCCTGGCAGTGTCTGGGTAGTGACGAGACATAGCCAGGCGATTAAACGCAGCGACGTGGTCACCGTGCGGGGTGTGCTGAGCGATGGGTTTGGGGCGTTTGCGGCGCGGATGTCCAGGGGAACGGTCGAGCGAGTGACGCGCGAGCAACCGGGCGATGTGGCGGTGGGCGTCCGGGATTGGTTCGCGGAGCGGGTACGACGGTACGTGCCGGAGTCGGAGGCGGCACTGGGCCTCGGGTTCTTGATGGGTTTACGGCGGGCATTGCCGCTGGAATTGATGACGGCGCTGCAGGTTGCGGGTTTGACGCACGTTATCGTGGCCAGCGGCTATAACCTGACGATTTTGGTGCGGCTGGCGCGGCGACTGTTCATCAAAGTGTCGAAATATCTGGCAGCACTGAGCGCTGGTGTGATGATCATTGGCTTTATGGCGATGACCGGCCTCAGTCCGAGCATGTCGCGGGCCGGGCTGGTGGCGGGCCTCAGCCTAGCCGCGTGGTATTATGGCCGGACGATTCATCCGTTGGTGCTGCTACCGGTCGCTGCGGCGATGACGCTACTTATCAATCCGCAGTTTGGCTGGAACGACCTTGGTTGGCAATTGAGCTTCGCGGCGTTTAGTGGGGTGATTATCCTGGCGCCGCTACTGCAGCGATACTTTTTTGGTGCGAAGCCGCCCGGGGTGATCCGGCAGATTATCGGCGAGACGGTGTCGGCCCAGATCATGACGTGGTCGCTCTTGGTGGCGTCATTTGGCGTGATCAGTAACGTGGCGCTGATCGCGAATGTGCTCATTTTGCCATTGGTGCCGCTGGCGATGCTGCTGACCTTTGTGGTTGGTGTGTGCGCGGATGTGTCGGTGGTGGCTGGACTCGTCGCCGCGCCGACGACGTGGCTGCTCCAGTATATGGTCGGCGTCGCCACGTGGCTGGCGGGGCTGGACTGGGCGCAGCTAGAGGCGAATTTGAGCTGGCTGTGGGTAATCATTACCTACCTTATCATTGTCGGGGCAATGTGGTGGATGCGGCGACAGACCGGGCTGCGGCTGCGTGAGAGTAATGTGGTTGAGTAGCCGTGGACGATTATGGCAGGCTGCCGATCTCGCTCATGCTTGAGGAAACCTGATGCATGTACTACTATGGGTTTATTCAGCTAATCCCTCGGGGTGAGTGAGCACGGGTTCGGGTTTAGCCCTCGGGTAGCGGCTGGTGAGGCAACTAACATTACTTATTGTGGAGGAGTGAAATGGGCAAAAGAGGCATACGAGATATTCTGAGTGAAACACAGGATAGCATTTCATGTATTGAAGAGGATACTCGGGAGCAGGTCGAGGCGCTTATGGAACGATATGAAAAGGATAAAAAGCGTCGTATGAAGGTGGGGAATCAAGCGCTACAAAGTGCGGTGATAACTGATCTGGCACCTAAGCATGAGCGGCTTGAATTTGCCGTAAAAGAGATAGATACAGACATTGGTAAATTGCTCGGTCAGCTAGTAGCGCTAAGGCATAACAGAATTAAGACCTCTGAGGAGATCGAAGAAGAGACAGATCCCCTATGTGTTGATTTGTCATTTTTGAGGTTTGCGCTAGGCGTCACCAAATCTGTAAGGTATGAACTGGGTGAGCTAATGAAAAAGCTAACACAGGGCATAGGAGAAGCCGATTTGGCTTGGTATAATGATCCTAATAATAGTCGTTCAAAATATTATTCAGTGCCAACAATTGATGAGAGGTTGCGTGAAGAAGAGGAGGGAGATTTTCCGGACCGCTATGGCTACAGCAGGACAGTTCCTATACTCTATCTTGGTAAAGAGTTCGAAGAGCTTAACTTCGAAAGGCCCGGAGAGTGGAATGAAGACGAGGATCGTAGTAAGGCTGAAGAAAGGATTGCCTGTAAGTTAGCAAAATTCACTAAGCAGGGCTTGATACCATCGGTTTCTATTAGGCTATACCCGGACTCGCCATACGGTTTTGACTTTCCCCGTTATTTTGAGCGGCCTTTTGACAAGCTTAGCTCAGATAGCTGTTTCGTCGTAGTCGCAGAGGCGGAATGCTTCTGACGTACAGACCTCAATAGCTTTGAGGGTGCAGACTAGCCTGATAGTTAACCCATCGCCCATTTTCTGCTATACTAAAAGAAACGAATTTTCTGGAGGCATAGACACATGGCAGGACACAGTAAATGGGCGACCACGCACCGGCAGAAAGCGATTGTTGATGCGAAGCGTGGCGCGATTTTCACCAAGTTGGGTAACCAAATTGCGATCGCTGCGCGCGGCGGCACTGATCCGACACTAAATGCAAGTTTGGCAATGGCCATCGAGAAAGCCAAGGCCGCTAACATGCCAAGCGCCAACATCCAGCGGGCGATTGACCGCGTGGCGGATAAAAGCGCGGCGGCACTGGAAGAAATTACCTATGAAGGTTACGGCCCGGGCGGTGTCGGCATCATCATCGAGACAGCGACCGACAATCGCAACCGCACCTTGCCGGAAGTGAAAACCGCGCTAGTGAAGAACGGCGGGCGCATCGCTGACGCTGGCAGCGTGGCGTTTCAGTTTACTCGTAAGGGTGTGATCACCGTGGAAGGCACGGGCGAAGAATTGCTCCTGCAAGTGCTGGATGCTGGTGCCGAAGATGCGGTCGAGGAGGACGGCGAGATCATTGTTTACACGGAGTTGAAAGATTTGGCGAGTGTCAGAAATCAGTTGGTTGAGCAGGGCTTGAAGGTAAAAGACGCCGAGCTGCGCTACATCGCTAATACGCCGGTCGAGATTGCCGATTCGGAAACCGCGCAGAAATTGATGAAGGTGGTTGATGCGCTGGACGACCTGGACGACGTGGTGAATGTGCATACTAATGCCGATATCACTGCGGAGTAATCTTCGCTCAGGCTATACATTGACTATGTATTGAGCGTCCCCGACGGCGCTCTTTTGCGTTTGGGAGGAATTTCTTTTACAATATAGTCAGTCAACATAAGCCAAGCAGGGAGTTCACAATGAAGGTTTTGACCCGCCTACTACTTATGTCAACGATAATTGCGCTGGTGTTTCAGCCGGTGGTAGCGTTTGCGAGTGACTCCCCACCAGAGGCCACACCTCCTGCTAGCGGCTCGACACCGGTTGCGCCAACCCACACGCCCGCGCCTCAGCCAGCCAATCCAGCGCCCAGCCCGGCAGCTCCGACCAGGCCATCAGCTCCAACAGCAGCTACACCGGACACGACTTCTGGCGGCACGTCTGCATCTACGTCTACACCCGCTCCGTCAACGCCGACCACGACTCCATCGACACCCGCACCGGCCAAGCCAACGCCTTCCGAACCTCCTGCACCGTCAGCCGCGGCTCGCATATCAGCCAAACTCTTGATCACCAAAGTTGGTCTCGATACGGCGCACGGCACGTACGTTGAACTCTACAATCCGTCGTCAGGGCCAGTCAATATCGCTGGTTGGACGCTGCAGTATGTTAGCCAGAAGGGGCAGGTGACGACGCTTAAAATAATCTCGACTGAGCTAGTAGTGCCGGCGGGTGGGGCGTTGGTGGTCGGTGATAGCCGGCTAACCGACGGGCGGGTCGACCTGCGGTTTGATGGTAAAAAAGTGCTGGCAAAAACCGGCGGCGGCGAGGTGTATGCGCTGGATGCTGGCGGTAATGAGATTGACCAGACGTCGTTTGCTGGTCTGGCCAAGGGCTCATCGTGGAGTTTGCTTGATGGGGAATGGAAGGTGACATTTTCACCGACGCCGGCTCGGCCCAATGAATTCAAGCAGTGGCCAGATTGCAAGGCGGGCTATGTGCATCACCAGCTCACGGGTGAGTGCGTCAAGGAGTCGGTGCCGATGCCGTGCCGTCCGGGACAGTATCGTTCACCAGCAACGGGCCATTGCCGTAATATTGTGAACGAGCCGGAACTCGCACCGTGTAAGTCTGGTCAATATCGTTCGCCGGAGACCGGTCGGTGCCGCAACATCGGCAAACTCAAAACCCAAACACCGTGTCGTGAAGGGTATTATCGGAGCGAGATAACCGGTCGGTGCCGTTCGATTGCCTCGGCGGCCGCCAAAACGTTGAAGCCATGTCCTGATGGTCAATTTCGCAACCCAGCAACTGGCCGCTGCAAGAAGATTGCCGCTGATAGTGACGTGTTGAAGGAGTGTGCCGAAGGCTTTGAACGCAATCCAAAGACGAAGCGCTGCCGCAAGGTCGCGCTGGCTACTGCGCCAAAAACTGGCTTTGCGCCGGAGCAGGTCAAGCAGGTGACGGGCGCGATGTGGGGCTGGTGGGTGCTCGGCGGCGTCAGTCTACTGGCGGTTGGTTATGCCGGCTGGCAGTGGCGCTGGGAAATTGGCCGGGCCGCTGCCTGGCTAAAACACGCCATCACGCGCGGCAAGCGATAATTTGGTGAGTAGCTCGTCGAGGTGGCCCTCGTATTAATCACTGTCACCGGCCGGGTGTTATAATAAACTCATGAGAATTATTGGCATTGATCCGGGGACTGGTATCTTGGGCTTTGGTGTGATTGACACGAAGCGGGGCGGCTACCGGCTGGTGACGGCTGGTGTGATCAAGACGCCAGCGCACACGCCACTGGACGAGCGGCTGGCGGAGATTTTTGATGGCCTGACGGAGATCATCGCTGAGACCAAGCCAGAGGTGATGTCAATTGAAAAATTGTTTTTTGCGCGCAACGTTACCACCGCTATTTCTGTGGCTCATGCTCGCGGCGTGGCGATGCTGACTGGACACAAGGCGGGCCTCGTGATCAGTGAATACACGCCGCTACAGATCAAGCAAACACTGACTGGCTATGGCAAGGCTGACAAAAAGCAGATCCAAGAAATGGTGCGCCTCAACTTAGGTCTCAGCCAGGCGCCAAGGCCAGATGATTGCGCCGATGCACTCGCGGCGGCCATCACCCATGCAGCGACGACGCGCCGTGGCGTGGTATAATTGATATATGGTGCAATTAGGCAAGGGAAAACGAGCTCCGATAAAGAAGCAGCCGCCGCACATGGGCCGGTATGCCAATCTCGGTCAAGTCAAGGCGAAACCCGGTAAATTACCGCGTCAACACAAACACTTTTTGTGGTTTTGGCGGCTGAGTCGGCCGAAAAAAATTATGGTGTGTCTGCTGCCGATTTTACTATTTTTGATCATCGTACCGATTGCTAGCTATTTTTATTATGCGCGCGATATCGGCGATCAGGAGCGGTTAATGAACCGCAACAATACCGGCATCGTACTGACTGACGCCAATGACAAGGTGATTTATAGCGTTGGCAATGCCGAGCGGCGGAACTTGGTGCAGCTCAAAGACATCTCCGAGAGTATGAAAAAGGCATTGATCGCCAGCGAGGATAAGGATTTTTATAAGCACAGCGGCTTTAATATTTTCAGTATTTTCCGGGCGGCGATCACGCGGCATGGTGGCGGCTCAACCTTGACGCAGCAGCTGGTCAAGAACAATTTGCTCAGCAATGAACACAGCTTTATGCGCAAGTACCAAGAGCTATTTATGGCCATCGCCATCGAGCAAAATTACAGCAAAGAGCAGATCTTGATGATGTACCTCAACTCGGTGTACTTTGGTGAAAACGCCTTTGGTATCGAGGAGGCGGCTAAAGTGTATTTCAATAAATCGCCGAAGGATTTGACGCTGGCTGAGAGTAGTATGCTGGTCGGTGTGCTGCCGGCGCCAAGCCGCTATTCACCGATCAGCGGTAATGCCGAATACGCCAAGCAACGCCAAAAGACGGTGCTCGGTCGAATGCAGGCTGAAGGCTTTATCACTGAGGAACAGAAGCAGCAGGCGGAGGCTACGCAGCTAGCGTATTCTGGCGGCGGTGCGGCTCATACGAATTCCGAAGCGCCGCATTTTGCCGAGATGGCTATCAAGCAGCTCAGTGACAAATATGGCTACGAAAAAGTCATGCGCTCGGGCTACCGTGTCAAGACCTCGCTGAATCTCGACACGCAGCATCTCCTCCAAGAAAATATTGCCAAACAAATGAAGCAGATCAATCGCCTCGGTGGCACTAACGCCAGTGGTATCGTCATTGATCCAAAAACTGGCGAGGTGCGGGCTCTGGTCGGCAGCGCTGACTATAATAACGCCGAGTGGGGTAAGGTCAATATGGTAACCACGCCGCGCCAGCCTGGCTCAAGCTTCAAGCCGCTGTATTATGCGCAGGCGATGGCTGATGGCATCATCACGCCGGCGACAGTTTTTGACGATAAACTGACTGATTTTAATGGCTACGTACCCTACAACGCTACCCGCCGCTGGAATGGTAAAGTGACGACGCGCAAGTCGCTGAGCTGGTCGCTGAACATCCCGAGCGTTCTGATCATGCAAAAGTATGGCATCAATCGTTCCATCCAAGCTGCCAAGAAACTCGGCATCAGCACGCTTGACGAAAACAAAAATTACGGATTGTCACTGGCGCTTGGCTCGGCTGAGGTGCGCCTGAGCGAGATGACTAATGCCTACGCGGCCTTTGCTAACGGTGGCACGCAGTACGAATCGCTCAATTTCATCACTGAGGTCAAGGATAAGTTCAACAAGAACGCGTCGTGGAAACCAGCGAGTACGCGCCAAGCCATCAGCCAAGGTGGCGCCTATCTCATCTCCAGCATTCTGTCGGATAACGCCGCGCGGGCGGGGATGTTTGGCAGCAGCCTGACGGTGGGCGGTAAAACAGTCGCAGTCAAGACGGGCACCACCAATGATAACCGCGATGCCTGGACGATTGGCTATACGCCGCAATATGCTGTCGGCGTGTGGGTTGGCAATAACAACAATAAAGTCATGAACAGCGGCGGTTCGGACGTGGCAGCGCCAATTTGGCGGGCGACGATGACCAAGCTGCTGGCGGGCGCGAAAACTGGTTTTGACGTGCCAAACGGCGTTGTCCAGCGGAGCGTGTGTAGTAGCAATGGCGGCCTCGCTGATGATTCTAGCTCCGGCGCCTACAAAGAATACTTCCTCTCGAACGCCCTCCCGACCGAGAAATGCGACCAGACCAAGCCAAAGATTGAGGTGTGTAATCTCGCCACCAAGCAAATGGAGTCAATTTTTGAAGATCAATTTGACGCCGCTAAATATTCCAAGAATGCTGCTGATTGTCGGCAAACGCCCACCACTAAGCAGATCACCGTCTGTGACCTAGCTACCAGGAGGCTCATCACCATCAGCGAAGACAAATTTGATGCGACGAAACATTCGCGAAAGACTGCGTCGTGTGGTAGTACCGGCGATGACGACCAGAACCCGGGCGGCGGTAATGGCAGTGGTGGTGGCAGTGGTGGCGGTTCGGGTGGTGGCAGTGGCGGCACTTCGCCCGGCCCGACCAATCCTCCGGGCGGCGGAGACAGACGACCGTGATCGCCCATCTCTCTGGTACGATCGCTGAAAAATTTGGTGCGGGCAGCATCGTGATTGACGTTCACGGCGTTGGTTATGAAGTGAGCGTGTCGGCTGGTGATTTCCAGGCGGTGGCGCTCAGTCAAGACGCTAAGTTTTACACCTATCATCATGTGCGCGAGCAGGCGGAAGAGCTATTCGGTTTTTCTAGTTTGGCTGCAAAAAAGCTGTTTGAAGTGCTGATTACTGTTCAGGGTGTTGGCCCAAAAGCGGCACTGGCAATTCTCAGCCTCGGCGACGCAGAGCAGGTGCGCAACGCCATCGCCAATGCTGATAGTGCGTTTGTGCAAAAAGCTGCTGGTGTCGGCAAAAAAACCGCTGAACGCGTGGTGGTTGATCTGAGCGATAAAGTCGGCCTGCCGACGCAGTACGGCCGAGCGGTCGCGCCAGTCCAGACTGAATTAAGCACCTCCGACGAAGCACTGGAAGCGCTAATGGCACTGGGCTATACCTTGGCTGACGCCACCAAGGCGCTGGAAAATGTTGATGTCAATCTACCGACGGCACAACGAGTGACGATGGCGCTGAAGAAATGAGCAGAGAGTCCGGTAGCCAATTCAAAATTTTTTAACAAGTAGCTGCGTCTCACCATTTTGGCGTTGCACCTTGATCCTCACGCCGGTAGAACTATCATTAAAAATAGACCAGCCATCAAAGCTATCTGACAGACAGTAGCCTGGGATCACTCCGGTATGGGGCGAATTCAGCTCTGTCACAATCCCTCTTTTGTCTATGACAAAGGTAGGAACCTTAAAACAGCTTGAGCCATTGCCGTCATATTTTATACTAACAATAAAATCAGTAAGCAGTTCTCCTCCGTGGATTTGGCGAATCGGATGGGATGCTGGTATCGGTATCCGTACACCCTGTATGTTGTACGGTTCGGTGGATAGGGTTATCGCGGTAGAGGAATCATTTAGTGTCGAGGGATCAATGTCGTAGAGTGGGAATTTCTTAGGGTCGAGTCGATATTTCTCGGGTAGATTAAATATGTCACATGTATTCTTCTCGGTGCAGTCTTTGTCAATTGGGAAATGATAACCCATAACGCTTGTCTCGCCAGAAGCTTCTTCGATATTTGGTTTAGGAACATCTTGCTCAGGGATATCCTGGTTTTTTACCCTACGAAAATCACCATATCCTTGTCCTATAGCCTCTGTCATGTCTATATCTTGAGAGAGTTTTCCTTGGCCATAACCGGACTTGATATCAAAACTATTTGTGTGGTGGAGGCCTGCAACGTGGCCGAGTTCATGCGCTGCGGTACCCGGATTGTCAATAACTTTAGAGGTTGTGACAACGTTATCGCCAGAGGCATAGGCAGCATAAGGTTGTTTTTCGCATATTCCGGGCGGCAATATAACGTATGGAGTGACACCGCTTGGCAAATTTATTGCTCCAATAGCTTGCTGTATGTCTTTGAGCTGATAACAAGGCTTACCAGTTTCTGAATCAATCGGCGGCCCTTCCATTGGTAATGTCTCTGCGGTGTATATAGTACTTTGAGCGGCATCCATGGTCTGTGCTATAGCCTCGGTGGCAACCTTGAGCGTATTTGCTATTCGGTTACTAGTATCGGCGACATATTCTGGTGTTGTTGGAGTTTCTAGGGATGCTGATGAGCCGGTAATGATAAGAGGCTGGATCTTGGATGGTAGCTGTAGCTGTTGTTGCTTTGACCCTGTAGCTGCTGTGGCTACTGTCGTTGTGTCAATTTCTGTCGGGCGATTGGGGTGAGTACTCGCGATGTAGTTGTAGCCGAGAACACCCATCACACTTCCGAACGCCGCTCCTAGAGTGAAATATGGAGCTAGAGCGCGAAATGTTATTCGTTCAGGTGCATTCCCGCCGTTAGCCAGTGTACTTTCCATATGCTTCTCACTCATAACGATACCAATTCTACAATATAATTTATAATTATGCAATAATATGGCACGAATTATAAGCAGACACTCCTTGCCAAGTGGTATAATCCATACCAGGAGGTATCATGAATACATGCACGACACAGAAGGAATGTGGAATCTGTCCGCTGCTGGTTGGTCAGACGGCGGCTGACGATAACGTCATATTGCAAACCGAACGTTGGGTGGCGGTGCTTGACAAGAATCAGTGCTATTTGGGTAAGTCATTTATCACCCTGCGCCAGCACAAGGAAACGTTGTCGGAGCTGGACGAGGCAGATTGGACAGAGCTCCATCAGGTGATTCGTCAAATTGAGCAGGCAGTCAAAGCAGCGTTTGGCGCCGATGTGTGTAACTGGGAATGCCTGATGAATAATGCAGTGAAGGCTGGCCGGCCAACACACGTGCACTGGCATTTGTATCCGCGCTATCTTGGTGGTACCACATTTGCTGGTGAGGAATTTCCTGATCCAAAATGGCCACGACACCTAGAGGATGCGGTGCATATGGTGAGTGACGAAACGTTTCGCGAAATTATGCAGGCGCTGCGTAGTCGGCTTACGAGAGATTAGTGCGCTCCGCTGTGGATGATATAATTAGTTTATGGCAATTCAAAGAATAGTCGATACTAGTCCGCACGATGACGCCGAGGAGCAGCGGATTGAAGTTAGCCTGCGTCCGCAGAGTTTTAATGAATATGTCGGCCAGGAGCGATTGAAGCGTAATTTGCGGTTAGCAATTGAGGCGGCAAAGAAGCGCGGCGAGCCACTGGATCATGTGCTGCTGTATGGCCCGCCAGGACTGGGTAAGACGACCATGGCGACGGTGATCGCCAATGAGATGGGAACGAATTTGCGCATCACCAGCGGCCCGGCCATTGAGAAAGCGGGTGATCTGGCGTCAATTTTGACCAATTTGGCGGACGGCGATATTTTGTTCATTGATGAGATTCATCGGCTCGGCCGGGCGGTGGAAGAGATCTTGTATTCGGCCATGGAAGATTTCAAGCTGGATATCGTCATCGGTAAAGGCCCGGCGGCTCGGTCGATTCGGCTGGATTTGCCGCGGTTTACGGTCATCGGTGCAACCACGCGGACAGGTAGTCTGGCGGCGCCGCTGCGCGATCGATTCGGGCATATTTACCGCTTGGAATTTTACGAGCCAGAGGATATCGCTAAGATTGTGACACGGAGTGCGGCCATCCTGGAGTCGTCGATTCGGCGCGAAGCGGCGGATTTATTATCGACGCGGGCTCGCTTGACGCCGCGTATTGCTAACCGCCTGCTCAAGCGCGTACGCGACTACGCTGACGTGAATGGCGATGGCATAATTGATGTAAAAACCACAACGAGCGCCTTGGAGATGCTGGAAGTGGACGAGCTAGGTTTGGATCCGGCTGACCGTAATTTACTGCAGTCAATTCTAGAAAATTATGGTGATAATCCCGTGGGGCTAACCACCATTGCTGCGCTGACGGGTGACGAAGCAACGACGATTGAGGATTTTTATGAGCCGTATTTACTGCAAATTGGCTTCATCGAGCGCACACCGCGCGGCCGCCGGGTGACGCCAAGGGCGAAAAAACACATCAATATGCTATAATAACAGATATGAAAAAGAGAGTTTTGGCGATACATACCCCTGATAGGGTTGGGGAAATGATTACAGTGGCTGGCTGGGTGTATTCCCGACGCGATCACGGCGGGCTGATTTTTATTGACCTGCGCGACCATACTGGGTTGGTGCAGCTGGTGATTAATCCTGAGCAGGCGGAAGCGTTTCGTTTGGCGGAAAGCCTGCGCGATGAGTTTGTGATTCGTGCCAGCGGTGTGGTGACGGAGCGCGGCGAAGGTTTGAAAAATCCACATATTGCCAGCGGTAATGTGGAAATTGTGGTGAAAAATTTGGAGATCCTCAATCGAGCTGAGACCTTGCCAATCCAGCCCTTTGCTGAGGAAAACCAAGCGGGTGAGGACTTGCGTTTTAAGTATCGTTACCTTGATTTGCGCCGTCCAACAATGCAACAGATGCTGAAAAAACGCGCTGAAATGTACCAGCGCATGCATCAGTACATGGATACTCGGGACTTCATCGAGATTCAGACGCCAATTTTGGCAAATTCTAGTCCCGAAGGTGCACGCGATTTCCTGATCCCCAGTCGTCTGCAAGAGGGCAAATTTTACGCTTTACCACAAGCACCGCAGCAGTTCAAGCAGCTACTGATGGTTGGCGGCGTGCCGCGGTATTACCAGCTGGCGGCGTGTTTTCGCGACGAAGATCCGCGGGCTGATCGACTGTACGGCGAGTTTTATCAGCTGGACTTGGAGATGAGCTTCGTTGAAGACGGCGAGGAAGTTCGCCAGGAGGTTGAGCCGCTGATGCGGCAGCTCGCGACTGATTTTGCTGGCAAGAAATTGCTGGATTTGAGTGGTCTCGCGGTCGGTGATGGCAGTCCAATTCCACGTATTTCTTACCGCGACGCCATGGAGACGTATGGCTCGGACAAGCCAGACCTGCGCTTTGGCATGGAGCTGATTGATCTGACTGACGTATTCGCCAGTACCGAATTTGGCGTGTTCAAGCAGGCTGAGTGTATCAAGGCGATCTGCGTCAAAAATGGCGCTAGTTTGAGCCGCAAGCAAATTGATCAATTCACCGACATTGCCAAAAGTGAGGGCGCGGGTGGTTTGGCGTACATCACCTACCAAGATGGTGAGGCAAAATCACCAATTGCCAAGTTCTTGAGCGAAACAGAGCTCACGGCGATTAAGCAAAAAACTGGTGCAGTTGATGGCGACGCAGTCTTTTTCGGCGCTGACACTCGCCCAGTCGTCAACGCCGTGCTTGGTCGTCTGCGAAACGAATTTTCCACCCACTTCAACTTGAAAGACCCGAGCGTGGTAGCCTTAGCTTGGATTATCGATTTTCCGTTCTATGAATGGGATGACCACGGCAAGAAGCTTGATTTTGGCCACAATCCATTCGGTATGCCAAAGGGTGGCCTGCAGGCGCTGGAATCGGCGACGACCGATGCCGAAAAACTAGCCATTGTGGCTGACCAGTTTGACATGGTGATGAACGGCTACGAAATTTGCTCTGGCGGCGTGCGCAACCACAACCCAGCGGTGCTGTACAAAGTGTTTGACCTGCTTGGTTTTAGCGAAAGCTACGTTGAAGAAAAGTTTGGCGCCATGCTCAATGCCTTCAAGTACGGCGCACCACCGCACGCTGGCTGTGCCTTTGGCGTTGACCGCATTCTCATGGAGCTGACTGGCGAACAAAACGTCCGCGAAACTCTAGCCTTTCCAAAGAACGGCTCGGGCGTTGACGTAATGATGGATTCGCCATCAATGGTTGATCCAGCACAATTGCGAGAATTAGGGCTGTAGTAATCTACTCAAAAGTAGCTAGCAGGGTGCTCAATTACGGCAATGTAGCTAGGGGCGGAGCTGTGTTATTTTACTTTTTAATATCGCTTCTATTGCATCAAGTTCAGACTTTTTCTTTCGTACCATCGCAATCTTTTTATGCAATATATCAATAGCCGTATCTGGTGTAATCTGTCCGTCGTTCCATTCCCTGATGTATTGCTTGATCTCCATCAGCGTAAAGCCTGCTGACTTAGCGAGGCGTATTTCCGTGAGGTACTCGAGTGCACTCTCGTCGTAGTCTGAATAACTGCGGCTTCCAGCAGGACGTTGTGTTACCGGTAAAATACCGATTTTTGTATAGTAACGAATGGTATCGATAGAAACACCAGATTTTTTGGAAAGTTGATGAATTAGCATGGTAAAACCTCCCTCGTTATGGTCTATTGACTATAGAGTATACTCCATAGATTATACTACTATTATGAGTAGAAAAAAGTATAATTCAAATCATAAAGTAGTGTTAATTACTGGAGCGTCCAGCGGTATCGGAAGAGCGACCGCCGAGCTGCTTTTGCGGAAAGGTTATATAGTATACGGACTTGCTCGAAATAGTGAGGCGCTTCAAAAAATTAAAGGCCTTCGGTTAATACCGGGTGATATGAAAGATGAAAAATCACTTGAGGCTGCGGTAAAAAAGATTTGTGACGAGCAGGGAAGAATAGATGTACTTATCAATAATGCTGGCTATGGATTACTGGGGGCGGTAGAGGACGTTCCAATTGAACAGGCCCGCAGGCAGTTTGAGGTTAATGTGTTCGGGCTGGCCAGGTTGACGCAGCTTGTGCTGCCTAGCATGAGAGAGGCGGGATCGGGCTTGATTATTAATATGTCATCTGTTGGAGGTAGGGTATATTTTCCGCTCGGTGCCTGGTATCATGCTTCAAAGCACGCTATCGAGGGGTTTTCCGATAGCTTGCGGCTAGAGCTGCAGGAATACAGCATCAAGCTTGTGATAATTGAGCCTGGCTTGATCGCTACAAATTTCTACAAATTAGCTGAAGAGCCGCTTACTCGTTATTCGTCAAACGGTGCCTATGGCGGCGTGGCAAAGGCAATATCGCACAACCTATCTCAGTCATATAGGACCATGTCACCGCCTAGCGTGGTTGCACACAAAGTAGCGACAATTATTGAGAGTAAGCATCCACGACGTCGGTATCTTGTTGGTAAATTGGCGAGAGTTCTCTTCTACACACGGCACCTCTTGGGCGATGGCGTCTTTGAGCAAATAGCTAAAAAGCAGACGAGGCAGTCGAAGTGATTTGCTGGCTATAGCTCGTGTCTGATATACTATAAATGGACGTTATAAACGATAATGTCCATCCAAAAAGCAATATAACGAAGGGGGGCAAAGATGCTTTGGAGCTGGTAATGACAGCGATGCGACTATCGGTGATTGTTGAGGTTTGAGGCTAGTTATCGGTCAATCACCAGTGGTCGTACTAAGCTTTAGGGCGGTCAATTACACGTTAGCCACGCTTTCGGTATTGACCGCGTCTTGGTATGATTAAGTTTTGATATATAATGTATGATCGACACGAAGTTAGCGTAAAAGTAGCGCTGTATAGTAGTGATGGCAAGCGGGCGCTGCTGATGTATTATCCGCGCGATGATGGTTTTGGCCTGCCGGGCGGGCATATTGACGCTGGTGAAACGCCTGACGTGGCATTGAGGCGGGAATTACGCGAGGAGCTGGGCGTTACAATTGATGCGACTCCAGCTGATTTTTATGTACGCGATCCGCAGGGCGGTACCATCAAAGACCATAAAATTATTCTTGGCTACACGGCCACAGTTGACGGTAACATTGAACTACCGGACCGAGCGTGTGATGGCGGTGAGGAACGACCAGTCTGGTTGACGCGGACAGAAGTTGAGGCTACTGACAAGCTCGCGCCAGGTTATCGGGATTTTTTGTTGAAGTGGTGGCCTCGAGGCTATAGCTGAACACCCAGCCACGCCGCCAATATATCGCCGGCAAAGTACGCCAGTCCAGCGGCGACTGCTCCAAGGAGCAGAGTGATGATTGCTTCTCGCCATGGTGACTGCTTGCCGACTTTACCCTTTGTGAAGCCAATTGCTAGGAACGTCACTGCCGTCAGTGCGGAGCTGACGTAAAACAGGGTGGTGCCTGGTACTTTTGAGCCTGCAACGACATCGACTAGGTACGGCAATACCGGTACGCCACCGACTACGACAAAAGCCAGGAAAGTGACCACACCGATGATTTTAGGGGAGGCTCGTTTTTGAGTATCGCGGGCTGACTCTTCATGTTCGGCACTGGCTGCGAGGTAGGCGCTGGAACCCATTGAAAATCCGTCAGCAATTAAATTTGCAATGCCCAAGATGAGGATAACCGCGCTGGAAATTCCTGCTCCAGCCGATGCTGCCACGACGGCAAAGGTTGTGACTGTGCCGTCAACTGCACCGTACACAAATTCTGAAATGTATCGTCTAAAAAATATTTTCATAGCCATACCAGTGTACCATACATGGTGCGATAAACAGAATAATTATTCAATATTGCGTACCTGGACATCCTGCCAGTCGCTATTATGGCGCAGTTCGGCATCGGCACCAGCAAAGACCGTCTTTGCCTTAGTATCATCTGCCAGCGTCCATAGGAACCAGGCAGTCATATATGCATCACCGTATTCCAGCACATCTTTATGACCAACTGACTTACGCCGGGCAATGACTCCTGGCTTACTCCCTTGTAATGCATCAAAATTATGCTTCAAGTCGTCGAGCGGACTGATGGCAATACTATCACTAGCGCCAGTTCCTGCCATCATGAACACTGCTGTGTTGAGGCGTGAGACGTCATAGGTCCATTGATTATTATTAGCAGTGCCACGACCCACGGCGCTAGCGGTGTAGAGCGAAGAATACTTATTGCTATTACTATACTTAGTAGCGGCATTGATTGCTCCTGCGCCGCCCTGTGAATGTCCAGCGATCCCAATTTTATTAGTGTTGATTAGACCATGTACTGGACTATCTTGGGTAGTGTTGTACTGCAGAGCGACATCAAGCATGGTCGCGGTTGATGCACCAGTACCAGCCCAGCCATCCTCATTACCGATTACGACGAAGCCCCAGCTGGCGAGGTGCTCGAGAATTGGCGTGTAGGTACTAGCTGGTGTTGCCGTGCCATTTACCATTACAACCAGTGGAAAAGTTTGGTTAGCCTTCTGGCGCTCAGGGTAGTAGAGGCGGTAGGTCTTAGAACTATCTGTATTATTTTGAATATAGTGCGCTACTTTGTAGGGTCCGGTCTTGGTGTAATGTTGTTCGAGGTTGCCACTAGGGCTAAGTTTATCAGCATAGCCAGTCGCTACACCGTCATCTCCGGTAATACTTTGGTTGAGATATTGCATGACTAACAGCATGATCACAAAGCAGATGATAAGAATGATAATGATAATTCCGAAAACCTTGAATAATTTTTTCATAAGTGCCCTTTCGCTAGGTGAATTACTTATAACAAGATTTATTATACACCAAGTGTATAGCTATAGCAAACTGACTGTACACTTAGTGTATATAAGGATAGTGATTGAGTCAGTTCGCCGCTCGGACTGATTATGTAATGATAACCGCTCAAGATCAGGTATACTGGAGAGAATGAATGATAATGATAAATGCGTCCACTTTCAAGCATTAATTCATCAAAAGAGTCGTGAGCTATATCGGCCGATGCCGTGGCGTGATCAGCCAACCTTGTACTATGTGCTGGTGAGTGAGCTAATGCTGCAGCAAACCCAGGTCGCTCGCGTTCTGGCGAAGTTTACAGAGTTTACCACAGGGTTTCCGGATATTGAGTCGCTGGCAGCGGCCGAGCTGACCGAGGTGCTCCGCGCGTGGCAGGGGCTGGGCTATAACCGCCGCGCTCAGTATCTTCACCGGGTGTCACAAGCCATTGTCGCTGGTGCCCCGGTGGCCACGCTAGATGACCTCGTTGAGTTACCAGGCATCGGCATCAATACCGCTGGCGCCATCATGAACTATGCTTATCAAGTGCCAACACCGTTCATTGAGACCAATATTCGTACCGTCTATCTCAATCATTTCTTTGCGGGCCAGACGGTAGTTGCGGATCGCGACATATTGACTGTTGTTGAGCAGACGATGGACCAGGCAAATCCGCGTCAGTGGTTTTGGGCGCTGATGGACTATGGTAGTGAGCTCAAATCTCAGGGAAAGGGCAAATTATCCGCCAGTCGCCACTACACCAAACAATCACAATTCACCGGTAGCCTCCGCCAGATGCGGGGCGAGATTTTGCGTCGATATATTGGCGGGCAGCCGCTCGCTGAAATTACCGCTGAGTTGCAGGACGATCCGCGATTTGCGGCGGCACTGGATGGGCTACGGCGAGATGGTCTCATCACCGCAGAGTGACAGGACAGAGCGCTAAGCTATTGACATTTCAAACTGCCTATGCTATCATAGCCACAGTCAATACGACAAACATAAACAGTAACAAAGGAAGGGTATGGAAGACATGCAAACAGTTATTATACTGATGACCGTAGTGATCATTATTCACTCGGTGACGATTATTGTCTTGTTCGGTGTAATAATTTCACTACTGACGAAGCTCAAGCGCCTCGTCAACCAGGCTGAAGCGGCGGTGTCTAACATCGCGCAAGCAACTGAGTGGCTGTCTCCAGTAAAGTTATTTACTGAAGTCGTGCAACTCTTTCGCAAAAAATAATTATCTGTTCCATATATCAATTTAATAAAAACAAACAAGGAGATATATATGAAAAAAGTATTAACAGTTCTCGGCGCCGCAGCGGCTGGTTTCGCGGCTGGTATTTTGACCGCACCAAAAAGCGGCAAGGAAACTCGCGCTGACATCAAGAAAAAAGCTGGTGAGCTAAAAACTGCCACTGTCAAAACTGCCAAAAAAGCCCAGGCTGCCGCCAAGGATGGTGCTGAGGCAGTCAAGGCTGGTGCCCAAAAAGTCGGCGATGTCGTTACTGGAACCGCTCGTACGGTCAAGGCCGACACCGAGAAGCATTTCAAGAAGTCGTAGCAGCAGTTTGACCTAAACGCAAAAACGCGAGATAATAAGAAAGATGAAACATCTTCGCAGTCTCGCGTTTTTTGTGTGCGGTATTAGCCTGGCCGGCGTAATGATACGGTCGGGTATTGCCGTGGCACAGACTGCACCAAGTTCGCCGCCACTCCATCTGATCCGCAGCCAGTGTCAGTCTATTCGTTCGACATTACAGCGGATTCAGCATAACGACGCCTTGCTGCGGGTTAACGCCGGCCAAGCATACAACACAATCTCGACTAATCTCATCGCCAAACTAAATAGCCGTTTGGCATTGGCGCAGGTTGACAGCTCGCGAATGGTGATGATCGCTCGCGACTACGAAGAGGCGCGCAAGGCGTTTGCTCAGCAATACAATGAGTATGAGTCCAATTTGACGGCGCTGGTCAGGACAGATTGTACCGACAAACCGGGCGAGTTTTATGCACAGCTGATCAAGACGCGCGACGCACGTCGACAGGTTAGTGAATCGGTGACGACGATGAGCAAACTGGCGGCGGATTACCGCGTGGCGGTGGAGCAGCTCAAGGTGAAGCTTTCGGGCGGAGGTGGTCGTGGATAAGCTCAAGCAACTTAGTTGCCGGTTGACCAAGCTGGCTATGCAACACAAATTACTGACGATGGTAATTAGCGTAATTGTGGTGTCGATTGTGCTCGTTGGTATCTCGATGCACTTATACTATTCGTCAGATGCCTTCCGAGTGGATTTAAGCCGACCGGATTATGTGCCGTATCGGGCGCAGATTGATAACTCCAACGATCATAATCGGGATATGTTTGAAGCACAGGGCGAAGTTACGGGCAAGGTATTGAATGATTTCCTGCAAAAATACAAGCAAGAAGAAAAAAAGGCCGACGGTGCGCGGGCATTTGCGAGTAATGTGTTGAGTGATGATCAGCTGGGTGTCAATGGTGGCGGCAATGGTGCCGGCGGCGCGACAACACAAGGTCAGGACGGCTCGTTGGAGTAATTCTTATTGCTAGTGGAAGGTTGATCACACCACCTTATCATAATTTTGTGGTTCGTTAATGGCTCGGTTCGCGATTAATTTTTATGCGTTATCGCCGTTGGGATGACAGCTAGCTCGATCTCTTGTTTTTCAAATTCTTTGAGGAGCCGGCGGCGCATCTCTGAGGTAACTGCCCATTGATCTGATGGCTGGACCTTACCAGCAACGATCAATTCGACCGAGCGGCCGGTGATATCGCCGACGGAGACAAATTTTGGCGGTTCAATAATTTTCTTGTCCCAAGATTTTTCCTTGCTCAATTGCTGGCCGGTCTCGTTGATGATATCAGCGGCGCGGCTGATGTCGGTACTTGGATCAAGCTGCAAGGTAAAGCGCGACATGCTGTACCCCATCGTTTTGTTGATGACATGCTGGATGGTGCCATTTGGTAAGTAGTGCACATTACCATCAGCATCGCGGAGCACGGTTGACCTGGTGCCGACGCGCTCGACAGTGCCGCTCGCACCCATGACATCAACGATATCGCCGACGCGATATTGATTTTCAGCGATGATAAAGATGCCGGCCAGAAAATCTTTGACAAGTGATTGTGCACCAAATCCGAGCGCTACGCCAATGATGCCGGCGCTGGCAAACAGTGGTGACAAGTCGAAGTAGAATAACTTACTGGCGACCATGGCGGCGATGTAGGCAATGATAGTGATGCGCCAAAAACTACGGATCAGCTGCGTCAGCGTATTTTCGCGCTTTTCGATATCTTTGCGGTGCCATGAGCGGTGCTTGGCGGTGGAGTGGATCGCGTAGCGAATTGCCCAAGTAATGAAGATGCGGCCAAGATAATAAACGATAACCGCGCCAATGACGATACTGACCGTTTCAACCATCCGCTCGCTTACCAGCCAGCCTAGTCCATGCTCGGTCATCCATTCATCAAAGCGCGACGAATTTAACAGTTGTTTGATAAGCGTATCCGTCATGAGTTTAGTATAATGAAAAGTATGAGTTTTGTCGATCCAAATCAATTCGTTATCACTCGGCGGCGCAAGAAGTATAAATTTGCGTTATTTAACAATTCGCCGCTTTGTTTTGAGTATGATGAGTGGATGCCGCGGCCGATTGACGTACTGGAGGTCGGTGCTGGAACGGGGCTGTTTAGCGTCGAACTAGCGGCGCGCCATCCGGAGCAGCGGTTTCTGGCGGTTGACGTCAAGGCCGATCGATTGCAAAAAGGGGCACGCGCGGCCGAGCAGCGTGGCCTCACGAACATCTGGTTTGTGCGGGCGCGGGCGGATCAGCTGGGTGAGTTATGTGAGGCTGGATCACTCAGTCAGTTGTGGGTCACTTTCCCCGATCCGTTTCCACGCCAGCGCTCCAGCGGTCGACGCTTGACGCATCAACATTTTCTAACACAGTACGCAAAGTTGCTTGATGAGAGGAGTGAGCTACTGCTCAAGCATGATGATCACAGCTTTTTCTGCTGGAGCTTGGAGCAGCTGGTGGTGGCTGGCTGGCAGCTTCGGGAGCTAACGTTTGATCTGCACGAATCGGAGCGACTTGATGAGGAGAGCGATGCCCGGATCATGACAACCTACGAGCAGCGGTGGGTTGGCGAGGGGAAGGCGATTGGGTTTGTGCGAGCAGTCCCATCGGGTTAATGAAAGCCAAAGTGAGTCCTCATCCCCTCAGGCATTGGTTGGTTGCTGTTGAGCACGATATGCTGGCTCGGCCTCACTCAATAAATAGAGTAGATTTTCCGAGGGGTCGCAAAATTGCGGGCGTTCGTTAAGGTCGCGCAGAATACGCCGACCAATACAGGTGGCGATTGGGGTTGGTATTTCGTAGACGAGGCTATTATCGGTGATAATATCAGGTGATTTGGCGTAGATCCCCTCAATGATGATTACTTCTGCTGGGCTAAGCGTACCCGCTATATAGGGCTCTGCAGTTTGCCAATTCATGTGGCGGTGGTATATCTCCTTATCATTAATAAGGTTTTGTAGGTCGATGGCCATCGTTTCGGTGTCGTATACAAACGGGTCATCCCAGTGCTGCCATTCCTGACGGTTGTTATAATAATAGAGGTAGGTCGCACCGCGGTGGTAGTCATCAGTCGACATGGTAATTGAATTAATGTTGAGCTCATCCAGCCGTTCGCGGAGCTGTCTAACGATGGTTGATTTACCGGAGCCACTACGGCCGGCGATATGGATGACGTGCGGAGAGTCTACGGTAGAGGTGAGAATATCAGAAACGATATCATTGATATCAAGCTCCGGCTGAACCGACAGCGCTTCTCGGCCTTCATGTTCCCGCCGGAAGTTGTAGTGCGCCTGCCACTCGCCGGTAGCCGTTGCTCCACCGGTTACTTCCATGAAGGTATTACCAAACTGGTCGATGAATTCTTGTAATGATCCATCATCTTCTAATTCAGCTTGCACTAGGCCGTCGTTTTCGAAAAAATCAATGACAACACCCGGCAGCGGTTCAGCACGTAGTTTGCGGATAATCGGCGTTTCGCCGCTGCAGTAGTATTCGTATAACTCGGGGCTAATCTCAGTCGTCACCTCTAGTTGACGCAAGCCATCATTGCTCTGGATACCGTTGTCTTTGAGAGTTGCTTCGTACTGTAGCTCGCCGGTATCACGATTTAAGGTTGAGCGGAGGCGTAGGCTGAATGGTTCGTCTGGGTGTGACAGATAAAACTGCTCAATCGGCTCAGCTTCTTCGCGAAGTTCGGTAAGTTTTTCTGGGAAGATAGCTATGAATTTGCGCTCAGTTTCCACGGGTAATCTCCCTTCAAATTCAGATGTGTGGATAAGTGATTCGATTGACATAGATGCCGCTCCTTATTGTATGAGTTGATGACACCAGTGATTGTAGTGTAGAATTACTTGTATGAATAGCAAGTATAATTTGACTCAACTATGATTGACCAATTTATTCCCGAACATTACATTCAAAAGCATATTCTTGGCGTATTGATGCATATGAAATATGCACGGTTTCGGGATATGCGGCCGCCAAAAGTGGATACCAATCTCTATACCTACCACTTAAATATATTGAAGAAGCGAGGATTCGTCATCAAAACGGATGATGGATATTGCCTTGGGCGGGAAGGGCTATCGTATGTCGATAGAGTGAGTATTAAATCACTCAAAATTCGTACTCAACCAAAAATTATTACTATGATTGTCATCCAAAATACCAATGGCGATGTGCTGCTCCAGCGGCGCACTAAGCAGCCGCATGTCGACACCTGGACACTGCCCTATGGCAAGCTACACATTGATGACGAGTCGGTATCGGCTGCTGCTCAGCGGGAGGCGCGCGAGAAATTGGCGGTGGATAAGCTGCTGCTAACCCATGCAGGTGATTGTTATATTCGCGTCCTGATTGAGGGGGAGATATTATCGTCGACACTGGCGCACGTATTTTATGGTGAGACCGATGAAGTCGTGGCGAGCGAAGAACTCGTGTGGGCTCGTCCGCATCGCTTGGCGGAGTATGACCTGGCGCCAGCGGTTGAGCAAATCGTAGCGCGGACATTCTTTCGGGACCCGTTCTTTTTTGAGGAATTTGTGGCAGAATTAAATGAGGTAATTGAAAGGAGAAACTATGACAATTGATGAGTATGCCAAGAAGGCTATCGCGACACTAATTGGTACGCATGAATATGGGGATGTTGATGCGCGACTGATGGCACAAGTGCTTGGACTGGTTGGTGAGTCGGGCGAAGTGGCTGAAAAGTTCAAAAAGCTGGTTCGCGATAAGCAGGGTGTGTTGACAGACGATGACCGCACAGAAATTCTCAAAGAATTAGGCGACGTGCTGTGGTATGTTAATGCGGTGGCGCACCTACTCGGTTCTAGCCTCGAGGAAGTTGCCCAGATGAATAACCAAAAGCTCGCCAGCCGCCAAGCCCGCCAACGGCTGCATGGGCAGGGTGATAATCGCTAATATTTCTCATTGAACTCCCATGCGATATGCGCTATACTCAAGCATAAGGGTAATTATGCGCATTTCTGACAGTAGTATTGAGAAGATTTTGCGCCAGGGTGAGGTAATTTCTGAGTCACGGCTGGCTGAATTGAAGATGGAGGCGGAACGCACGCACCATTCATTGCAGACGATTATCTTGGAGCGCAAGGTCTTGAGCGAGGTACAGCTCGGGCAAAAGATTGGTGAATATATCAATGTGCCATTTGTGACCATCGAGCCAAAGGATATCCCTGACGATGTCCTCAAGCGCATCCCCGAGCACATCGCTCGCCAGTATAATGTTGTGTTGTTTGCGGTTGATGATAACGGCGTCTTGAGCCTGGCGATGGAAGATCCCGACGATGTGCAGGCGCTGAACTTCATCCAGAAAGAGATTGGCTACAACATCAAGGTATTCCTGGCGACAAAAAATAACATTCTTGATTGCCTGGAAAATTATCGCGGTAATATTACCGATGAGTTAGACGAGGTGGTGTCAATTCAGAGCGGTGCTGAGTCAGATTCACAAAACGTCTCTGAGGAGGAGATTTCCGAGAATTCGCCGATCGCCCAGACGGTTAACTTGCTGCTGGAATATGCTATCAAATCGGGCGCCTCGGACATCCACATTGAGCCCCGTGAGGATTTCGTCCAGGTGCGTTACCGAATTGATGGTGTGCTCAAGGAAGTGAATAAATTGCCGCGCAATGTTCAGGGTGCGCTGGTTAGTCGTATCAAGATTTTGTCAAATTTGAAAATTGACGAACGCCGCGTGCCGCAAGACGGTCGCTTCAAGATCAAGGTTTCGGGTAAGCAGTACGCGCTGCGTGTGTCGACGCTGCCAATCGCTGATGGCGAGAAGATCGTCATGCGTATTTTGGACGAGTCCAATCAGGCGGTTGCCCTGGATAGCCTCGGCTACTGGGGGTTGTCGCTGAGTACGCTCAAGGACGCCATGGCACAACCAAATGGTATGATCTTGGTGACCGGGCCAACTGGTTCGGGAAAGTCGACTAGCTTGTTTAGTGTGCTATCAGAACTTAATACGCCAGATGTGAATATCTCAACCATTGAAGATCCGGTTGAATACAAGATCCCCGGGGTCAACCAAACCCAGACTAATTCGAAAGCCGGCATGACCTTCGCTTCAGGACTGCGCGCACTGCTCCGCCAAGACCCGAACATCATCATGGTTGGTGAGATTCGTGACGGTGAGACCGCCAACCTCGGTGTGCAGGCAGCGCTGACTGGGCACTTGGTGTTCTCAACGCTCCACACCAATAACGCCGCGACTTGTTTGCCGCGTCTATTGGACATGGGAATTGAACCGTTCTTGATCGCTTCGACGGTCAAGGCGGTGATCGGCCAGCGCTTGGTGCGGCGGCTGTGTATGCATTGTCGTCAGCAGTATGTGCCGGACGCTGGGGAGCTCGCCTACATCGTTCAGATGTTTAATCTCAAGCAGGGCTCGATGCAGCGACTGCACGCACTGGAGCAGCAGGCAGCAGCTGATAAGATCGGCGGCAATACACCGCTCGGCTCAACTGACGTGACGATTCAATATTTATGGCGACCAAGTCCCGAGGGCTGTGACGAGTGCGGCCATAATGGCTTCAAGGGGCGCGTCGGTATCTACGAGGTTCTCGGTATTTCGATTCCAATCCAAAAGATGATCACCGCCAATGCCACCAGTAATGAGATTCAGCAGCAGGCGATTACTGAAGGAATGGTAACGATGCAGACAGATGGTTTCGTTAAGTCGCTGCGTGGCGTGACAACGCTAGAGGAAGTTTTGAGAGCAACAAGGGAGCAATAAATGACAAAATTTAAATATATCGCAACCAAAAATAACAATCAGCCGATCAACGGCGAGTTAGAAGCCAGTAGCCGCGCCAGTGCTATCCAGCTCATTCAAGCTCAGGGTATGAAGTTGGTCGACCTCAAGGAGGCTGGTGACGAGAAGAAAGGGTTTCGTTTTGGGGGTGGCAAGAAGTCAGTGCCGACCGAGGAGCTGGTTAGCTTTACCAGGCAGCTTAGCACCATGGTGTCTGCCGGTGTACCAATCCTCAGGTCGCTCAACTCGATGGCGCAGCATGCCGAGAGTCTGCATTTTCGTGAGATTTTGAATGCAGTATCTAAGGAGATTGAAGGCGGTACCTCGTTCGCTGATGCGCTGAGTAAGCATCCTGAGGCGTTTAGTGATGTGTACGTGAACATGGTGCGTGCTGGTGAAACAGGTGGTATTTTGGACGATATTTTGAAGCGCCTGGCCCTGCAGCAGGAAAAGAACTCATCAATGAAAAAGAAGATCAAGAGCGCCATGACCTATCCAATGGTGCTGATCGTCATCACTATCGGGGCGTTCTTTGGTTTGATGATTTTCGTACTGCCGATGATCGGCAAGACGATTAAGGATCTGGCGGGCGAGGACGCAGAGCTGCCGGCGCTGACGCAGATACTGATGAGTATCAGCCAGTTTATGGTAAGTTTTTGGTATATTATTTTCCCGTTATTATTTGGCGGTGTGTATGCGCTGCTTCGCTACATCAAGTCGCCAAAAGGTAAAGTCAAGTTCCATCATTTCGTCCTGAAAGCGCCGATCATCAGCAAGATTATTCGCAAGGTGGCGGTGGCGCGGTTTACGCGTACCTTTTCAGCGCTGATCGGTGCGGGCGTGTCGGTACTCGAGGCACTGGAGGTGACGGCCCGGGCAGTCGGTAACACGGTGTATCAAGATTCATTGCTTGATGCCGCCAAGCGCATTAAGAATGGCGAGGTTTTGTCGCGGATTATCAATGAGCGCGAAGACCTCTATCCGCCAATCGTTGGCCAGATGCTGGCGGTCGGTGAGGAAACGGGGCAGACGGATAAGGTGCTGGTCAAGGTGGCGGATTTTTATGAAGAAGAGGTTGATGCGGCGATTAGCGGTTTGAGCTCGACGATTGAGCCGGTAATGATCGTCTTTATGGGCGGTATGGTCGGCTTGATCGCGGCGGCGGTGATGATGCCGATTACTGGATTAGCAAATCAAATTAAAGGATAGTTGGTTTTTCAAAATGCTTATGCTATACTTAACAAAAAGAAAAGATGTGGGCAAACGATAGTGGCAAATATTTTCTACAAGTCAAAGCCAATCATCGGGCTTGATATTAACAAGGCCGGCGTTCGGGTAATGTCAGTCGATATGGCGCGGATGACGGTGCACGGATACGGCGCAATTGAGCTGGATCCGGCGAAGGACGAGAGCGATGACCGGGCAGAGTATCTCTGCGGCAAGATTAATCAAATGTTTGAAAAGAATATTGTCGGGCGGCTCGGCAGTAACCGCGTGGTGCTGGGACTACCGACGACCAAGACGTATGCGCGCACCTTTGCGCTGCCGATCAAGCAGGAGAATAAGATTGAAGAGGCGGTGAATCTCGAGGTCGAGCAGTACGTGCCAATGCCGCTCGACTCGCTTTATGTTGATCATCAGATTATCAAGCGCGGCAAAGAAAATTTATCAGTCTTGATGTGCGCGGTGCCGCAAAAGATCGTTGACGAGCAGCTGGCAATTGTTGAATCGTGCGGTATTGAGGTGGCGATGATTGAGCCGAGTATCAATGCGGTGGCGCGACTGCTTGAGCGAACCAAAGAGGGGTCGCTGCCGACAGTCATCGTTGACATCGGCCCAGCGACGACTGATATCGCTATTCTTGATGCGGCAATTCGCGTGACCGGTGGTCTAAACATTGGTGGTAATACATTGACGCTTGATATCGCGAAAAAATTGAACGTACCGCTCGAGACGGCGCACCAATTCAAGGTGCTTAACGGCCTCAACACTGGCCCTCGTCAGGAAAAGATTACCGAGGCACTAAAGCCGAGCCTACAGCGGATCATCGGTGAAATCCAGAAAGTTATTCGTTACTACACCGATCGCTTCCCGGATGAATCGCGCCTTGAACAGGTGCTAATCGTTGGTAGCGGCAGTAGCGTGCCGGGGCTTGGTGAGTACTTTACGGGCGAGCTGACCTTGCCAGCGCGAGTGGCGAGTCCGTGGCAGTCGCTGAACTTTAATAATTTAGCACCGCCGGCCAAACAGCTACGACCGCGGTTTATGACAGCAGCTGGCTTATCACTGGTGCGAGCGGAGGAGATTTGGCATGATTAATCTATTACCGCCGAAAGTTAAACGTGAGATTGTCGCCGGCCGGTCAAATGTAATATTGTGGCGCTACTGCGTGGTGTCGTTAATCCTCGGCTTCTTACTCATCGTGGCGACAGTAGGTATTTATTTGATCATGGAGCATGCAAAAACGACTGCTCAACAGACGATTGAGACGGGTAACCGTCGGGCGCTGCAGTATCAAAAAGTCCAGCAGGATTATGACTCGTTTAGTGCAAACCTCAAGATTGCTAAAGCAATCCTTGATAAAGACGTGCGGTACTCAAAGGTAGCACTCAAGATCGCTCAGGCGATGCCATCGGGAACAATTTTGCAAACGTTAACACTGGATAGCAAGAAGCTCGGCACGCCGATGACTATCAACGCACGCGGTAAAACGTATGGCGATGCACTGCGGCTCAAGGACAGTTTTCAGCAGTCAAACCTCTTTAAGGATGTTAATCTCGCCTCGGCGGTGGCCGAAAAAGAAAACAAGGACGGTTACCCGATCAATATTACAATTAATGTGACGATGGTGCCGGAGGTCGCGAAGCAATGAGTGAGAGAAAACGAGAAAAAATGACACCGGCGGTGACCATGCGGATCGTCTTTGCGCTGTCGCTGGTACTGATCTTGGTCGGCATGGGAGGGATCGTTTATTTCGGCTACACCATGCTGCAGGGTACCGCTGGGGAAGTCTCTAAGATTCAGACTGAGGCAAAAGCGGTTGACGCTAAGGTGCAGAATCTAGCGCGGCTGGAAAAGGAGATGGAGAAATATAAGGATAGTGTTGCCAAGGCTCGGCAGCTAGTAGCAGAAACTC
Organism: Candidatus Saccharibacteria bacterium oral taxon 488; assembly: GCA_013099195.1. Classification (NCBI taxonomy): domain Bacteria; phylum Candidatus Saccharimonadota; species Candidatus Saccharibacteria bacterium oral taxon 488. The sequence continues at coordinate 676,430 of CP039999.1, read as the reverse complement.
AGCAATATCAATATCAGAATCAGATCATCAATGACCTCACTACTTACGCCAATCAATCAGGCGTTGGCATTGCTGGGTTCACCTTCACATCAGGCTCGGCTGGAGCCAAGTCAAACTCGGGTTCATCAGGAACCTCGGGTACGAATAATAGCTCCGGTTCAAACAGCGCTGCCGGGCCAAAAAGCATGAAAGTGTCGGTCCGCCTCAACGAAAAAACAGATTATATGGCGCTGCTTCGATTTATGCATTTGATTGAGCAGAACTTGACGCGGATGCAGATCGCTAGTGTCAGTATGTCCAAGGCTGAGGGGGTAGGCCAAGTGAGTACGCAAACTCTGGATGTGGAGGTATATGTTCGATGAAAAATTCACCTGATATTTCACAAATTGGTACACTGGTGTCGCGGTTTTTCCATCGCTACCACGTTATCCTCTATACATTGACGGTGGTGGTTGGTGTGTCGGTGGCAATTTTCCTGCTCTACAGTCTACTCGCCTCGTCGAATCCAAAAGAAGATACCATCCAACAACAGACGACGCGATTTGACCAGAAGACGATTGACCAGATCAACAGTTTCCGCACGCGCGATACCGCCAACGCCAATTTTAGTCTGCCGGCGGGGCGGACGAACCTGTTTGCCGAATAGCGTGGATATCGCTATAATGTGAGAAGTATGCTAATTTCTGCTGAACGATTTGATAACGCACCGGTGATGAGCCTACAGACTGGCTCGGAGCTGGCACGGACATCGCGGGCGGTGATCGACCCGCGCAATTTATCGATCGTGGCGTATGAGCTAGAAGGGCCGACGCTTGATCAATCGCCGAGTTTACTGCGGATCGCCGATGTGCGGGAAATTGGGCCGCTGGGTCTGATCATTGATTCGGCGGACGAGCTGATTATGCCGAGCGACGTCCTGAAGATCAAGGAAGTATATGAGTTTCAGTTCGCACTAGTTGGTAAGCGGGTCATTGATGAAAAAAAGCATAAGGTTGGCAAGGTCATCGGCTACACGTTGGAGGCCGGTAATTTTGTCATTCAGCAGCTCCGAGTGCGGCGACCGCTACTCAAGAGTTTTGGCGATACTGAACTGCTGATTCATCGTTCGCAGATCGTTCGTGTGACTGACGAACATATCGTTGTCAAGACGCCAGAGATCCGCCACAAGGAGCCGGTTGTGCAGCCACAGGCAACGTTCGAAAATCCATTCCGAAAGGCGCATCCTGCGGCCGAAGCTGACGGCAGCGACAGCAAATGAGCCAGATTATTACCAGTATCACAGCGATGCAGCAGCTAGGTCAGGTGATTGGGCACAGCCTGAAGGGTGGTGAGGTGATTGAGCTGGTCGGGGACATCGGCGCTGGCAAGACAACGCTAACGAAAGGTGTTGCCGAGGGCCTCGACATTACCGAGCCAGTGCAGAGCCCAACATTTACTATTTCCCGCGTGTACCAGTCGCCGGGCGGCTTGACGCTGGCTCACTATGATTTTTATCGATTGGGTGAGGCGGGTATCATGGCGGAGGAAATTCGGGAGGTAACCATGCAACCACAGACCGTAACAGTGGTTGAGTGGGCGGATGCCGTCGAGCAGGCGCTGCCGGCCGATCGACTGACAGTGAGGATTCTAGCAATTGACGAACAGTCGCGGCGTGTCACGTTGAGTGCTGGCGGGCCGACGAGCCAGGCACTCCTCGCGGCAATTAGTGCGGCGGACGAGGAGTTGGCGTGATTATTCTGCTTGATACATCGACGATGACGTGCCGTTTAACGATTGTTCAGGGCGATACCCGGCGAGAGGTGACTTGGGAAGCGGGTCGTGGTTTAGCCCGAGGGTTGCTACGATTTTTGGACGAGCAGGTCGGCGGCATTCACCACATCAGTGGTATCGGTATCATGCGTGGGCCGGGCAGCTTTACGGGACTGAGGATTGGTTGTGCGGTGGCAAACACGCTGGCGGAGGGACTCGGTGTTCCGATCGTTGGCAGTAGTGGCGATCACTGGCGAGATGACTGCCTGGAGCGGCTGAAGCGCGGCGAAAACGACACGATTATTCTCCCCGAATATGGCGGCGAGGCTCACATCACGGCTCCGCGCAAATAGTGGTATTTTCATCCGCGATATCGTACAATAAAAGTAAGGCGGCTTTAGATTAGTGGCTCGGGCCGTTTTATTGCATCAGTTGAATATGGCTAGTCGTTGATACATTTCTCGGGGTGTATACCCGGGGCGACTGGTCAGAAAAGAAAGGAAATCATATGGTAGGAATAGTTATTGGCGGCTTGGTTGGCGCGGCACTTGGCGTGGGCGGTTTTTACGCCTATCAGCGAACACGGCAAGCTAATGGCAAGTCGCAAATTGAGCGTGACATTGCCGAGGCAAAAAGTAAGGCGAGTGACATTGTCCTGAAAGCTAAGGACGAAGCCTTAAAAATCGAAAATGAGCGCCGGCGCGAATGGCAAAAGACCGAGAACCGGTTGGCGGATCGCGAGCAGACGCTGGATCGGAAATTGGACGAACTAGACAAGCGGGCGGAGAAGCTGCGCACGCACGAAGATGAGGTCGACAATCTCAAGGAAGAGATTCGCACTATTCGCACGCGTCAGCAGGAGAAGCTCGAAAAGATTGCGGGCCTAAGGAAAAAGGATGCTGCCGACAAGCTCATGCAAATGACCGAGCGCGATATCAAGAACGACCTGGTTGGATTGGTGTCGAAATTACAACATGAGGCTATAGATGACGCCGAAGAGCGGGCGCAGATGATCTTGCTCACCGCGATGGAGCGGATGAGCAGCGAGGTGACGGCTGAGCGAACAGTCACGGCCGTCAAGCTGACTGATGATGAGATGAAAGGTCGAATCATCGGCAAAGAAGGCCGCAACATTCAGGCATTGCAGCGCGAGACGGGCGTCGATATTTTGGTGGATGACACGCCGGGTATGATTGTGCTCTCAAGCTTTGATCCAATTCGCCGGCAGGTGGCTCGCTTGAGCCTCGAGATGTTGATGAAAGATGGTCGTATCCATCCAGCGCGCATCGAAGAAGTCGTCGCCAAGGCAAAAAAGCAGATTGATAAAGAAGTCAAACAGGCTGGCGAGGACGCTATGCGTGAGACCGGTGTCGTCGGCATCCCGAAGGAAATGCAGCGACTGCTCGGTGAGCTGAAATTCCGAACGAGTTACGGACAGAACGTATTGAAGCATTCCACCGAGATGGCCCAGATGGCGGGGATGATCGCTGAGGAAATTGGCGCTGATGTGCGCATCACGAAAATTGCGACACTGCTGCATGACGTTGGCAAGGCGGTGACTCACAAGATCGAGGGCAAGCATCACCACATCGGTGCCGAGCTAGCGCGCAAATACGGCATGGACGAGCGGATCGTTCACGCCATCGAAGCGCATCACGATGATATTGAGGCGACGACGCCGGAGGCATTGATCGTACGAGTGTGCGACGCCGCCAGTGCTGCTCGGCCAGGAGCACGTAACATTTCGGCTGAGAACTTTGCCGAGCGGATGCGCGATCTAGAAAATGTGGCGACCAGCTTTAATGGTGTTGATAAAGCCTATGCAATTTCTGCGGGGCGCGAAGTGCGGGTGATTGTCCGGTCAGAGGATATTGATGATCTGAGCGCATTCAAACTGTCGCGCGATATCGCTACTAAAATTGAATCAACCATGCAGTACCCAGGCACTATCAAGGTTAACGTCATCCGTGAAACACGGGCGATCGAGTACGCAAAATAATGAGAAGTGGTTGGTTGCCGCATGAGGAGTGGCTAAAGACGCAGGACACTCGGATCGCCAGTGCTGCGCTGCTGATTGAAAATCCGGCGGGCGAGCTGCTCACAGTCAAGGCGTATTACAAGACGCACTGGAGTCTGCCCGGTGGTATGGTTGACGCTGGCGAAACGCCGCTACAGGCAGCACTTCGCGAAACCCAGGAAGAGGTCGGGTTAGTCGTCACCGAGGATGAAGTCTCGTTTTTTGCGGTAGCCTCACGCTCCAGCGACAAAGGACTGGCGCATCAATATATCTTTCGGGCGGTGCTGGATGATGCGCGACTTAGGCAGATCGTCTTGCAACAGTCGGAAATTGACGCCTATCAGTTCCTGAGCCGCGACGCAGTGCTGGCAAGCAATGAAGGATTCGCGTGGTCAATACCACATTGGGCTCATCATCGGCCAGGCGGCTATGTCGAAACGCTAATCGTTGACGGCAATGACGAACGTCAAGAGGCGGTTACGCAATTCGTGGGATTTGGTTCGTAGGAAAAATAAACGGAGGAGGAATGATGGGAATATTAGTTATCAGTCGACACGGCGAGAGCGAATGGAATCTGCTCGGCAAGTGGACGGGCTGGACGGACGTGGGGCTTACGGAAAAAGGGCGGGCCGACACAGTGCGGCTGGGTGCGCTACTCAAAGACATCAGGTTTGATGAGGCGTATACGTCGGCGCTCAAGCGGACGCACCAAACGCTGGACGCATTGCTTGAGGGGCGCGGTAAGGGCAGTTTACCGACGACACAGGCGGCCGAGCTGAACGAGCGTGACTATGGCGATCTGACCGGTAAAAATAAGTGGGAAGTCAAGGCTGAGATTGGCGAGGAAGCGTTCAATGGCATCCGACGCGGTTGGGATTATCCGGTGCCGGGCGGTGAAACGCTCAAGGATGTTTATGCGCGGGTCGTGCCATATTTTGAGCAGGAGATACTACCGAAATTACAGGCGGGTGAGAACATTCTATTAGTGGCGCATGGTAATTCTATCCGCGCGCTGATGAAACATCTCGACCACGTGCCAGAAGCAGACATGACCCATGTGGAAATGCCGTTTGGTCAGCTACTGGTTTACACCTTTGAGCCGACGTCTGATCTACCGACGAATAAAGACGTATTGTCGGTAGAGATTGAGGCGGTGAACGCGTAGCTCTCTAGGACTCAATGATGTGCACTTAACTGAGCCAGCGATTGGCTTCTGGTGCGGTATCGGCTTCATCGAGTCACATGTCACCGAGCCATTCTGGTTCGGTATGAAAACAGGTATAGTCAGCGTGCGCGATCGTTGAGCGAGCGATATCTTTTTCGATCATTGTCACGAGCTTGCTGTCAGTGGCGCCGCACACGAGGAAATGGCCGAAGGCGAATTTGGCGATTACGCCCTGATCGAGCACATCATTGATGATGATCACCATGTGACCATTCACTTCAGCTATCTGAGACATGAGCTTGCTGGTAGATGGCATCGTTCCACGTGGCGAAGCAACATGTCCAGTATAAGCTGATAACAATTTGGCTAAGGGTATGGCTCATGATACTCGGGTTGGCGGCTTATTTGCTGATGTCGGCGAACGGGGCTATTGGAACGAGGTTGAAAATCAAGTAGTAAGTATGCGACAATAGTTAGGAAGTGAAAAGAAGTATGAGCCCCGAGGGCAATTCGACGAGTTTGGGCATTCCCGCACGACCACTGGGAATGGCATATGTTTCAGAAAACCCGCCGACGACGGGTGTCCCCGTAGGCTATAGCCTCAAGAAGAAGACGCGCTACAATGGACGCCTTGATAGCCTCGACACTAACCACCAAACCGTAGAGTCGTCTGGCACAGATTCCGAGAGATACCAAAGGCTACTTGTAGCAACAGAATCATTGGCTACACAGGTTCGCCAACTACCCCTAAGGCATCCAAGGAAAGGGCGATATGTAAACGCGCTTCAAGCCCTAATGAACGGCGAATCAGGCGACGTGGGAAGGGTGGCCTTCCTCATCACTAGTCCCGTAGAAGAGGCAAGAGAACAGCTTCACCCATTGGCAGAAACGGGAGTTGCCTCGGCCGAGGTTGGTGCTGCTGCCATGACTCTTTATTCACTTGCCAAGCCCTCGACGGAATAGTGATCATACCCATACTTACTATGTATTATCGCACACCACTCCCCTTAGTAAAAGCCTCTTCCCAGGAGACCCTGTTCCATCCCTCTCATCTTGTTTACCATTAAACAAAATGGGGGGGTAACTTGTCAATGTTAATCAATAATCCCTAGGGCAATCGTCATCACGCCAAGTACCACGTGGCTTATCGTTACGCCAATGAGGTTCAGTGACTGCTGATACACCCGATACCAGAAAAAGCCGACGATGCTCATGACAACAACAGTGAGCATATCGCCGTAGATGATATGTGCGTAACCGAAAAGGGCGGCTGCTACGCCAAGCTCTAGCACTCGGTGTAGCCGTAGTTCTTGTAGTATGCGGCTGAGATGCCGCGGAATAACAGTTCTTGCGCCGGGCATGAGATGAGAATGTAAAATACATAAAATCCTATTCCTTCGGTTGGTGAGAATCGAGGTTTTTCGAGGAGTAGAAACAGCCCAGCCGCGATAATGAGGGCTATGGTTATCGGCAGCACAGTTTTTAGCGAATAGATGGTACGCTGCCGCGTAATACCGATGTCGCTATGCGTATGGCCGAGTATTCGCATTAATATATACATCATCACTGCACTGACTATAAGTGCCACGAATTTCATATTCCAAGGGATAATGCCGATACAAATGAGAATGGGCAACATAAGATACACGCAGACAATGGCGCAGAGATATATCATTTGTCGGCGGTGAGCTGTGAGGGTGATGTGATTAGTGCTGGCCATAATTATGAGAGTATGTCTATATATTAACTCAAATCACTAATTATTGCTGTATTTAATGTGTCAAGTGTGGTAGAATGGAGCGGAGTGAGTATCGAGATCAGCTTCTCGGGGTGTGGCGCAGTTGGCTAGCGCGCGCGGTTTGGGACCGTGAGGTCGAAGGTTCGAGTCCTTTCACCCCGACCACAACACTCATCTTGTTCGAACACACGCCCTCGGAGTTCCGCTCCGGGGGCGTTTTCGTCGATGTAGCAGGGGTGAGATAAATCGTCTTAATGAAATCCTTAAAGACAGGATTCTTGCTAAAGGAGAGGGCGTGTCGCCCCTTTGTCATCAGATTTCTGAGGGGTCGATGAGCATACTACGTGGCGGGGGTGGCGCCTGTCTTGATATATAGTTCTCCGCGATGTATTCGGCAGTAGTAACGCCGACTGGAGTATGCCGCTCAGGTGTAGTCTTAGAGACTTTTGCGGCCCCGCGTGCTCTCACGCGTTTAGAGGGCTTAGTCATACCGCTCCTCTTGGAGAAATGTCGACGTTTCACGGAAACTTCCATAATAATTCTCCTGACCTCTTCCGCTATCTGTTTCTGTAAAAGGGAACGTCGCCCGGGCGACAGAGACTTCAGGGCCTGTTCACTCATGGCAATATCGCCTAATTCTCGTACCCGCGGGCGCCTTTCGCAAGCCTCCAACCGTGGAGTTTCTTCTTCCGGTGGTTGTGGTGATGAACGCCATCGGTCTTTCATACTGCTTTTTAATATAGCACAGGCGTTCGAAAATTGGTAGACGTGGACTCGTCTCCTAGCGGTGCAGTCGGCGGGAGCGGAATCCATGCTTGCCTCCTGGTCGGCTCAAGCAGTCAGGAAAGCTCGGGCGATGGGACGAAGTCCAGTGTTCGGGGTGACCAGGGGCGAAGTGAGCGGAGAGAGGGAGCGGGGTGGGTGGGATAGTCTGTAAGGCTGCCCCTTGTTTGCTAATAGCAACCATGGTTAAATAGATGCAAGAGGGATATTGCATGGAAGAAATAATCACAAAAATTGATTCGCTAGCAAAACAAATGAATGAACGGTTTGAAACCGTCGATAAGCGCCTGGACAAAATGGATGGCCACTTAGGCAAGATGGGTGAGCGATTTGATGCCGTAGAGACCCGTCTTGGCAACCTCGAGCAGGGTCAGGCTGCCATCCGTAAAGACATCAAGAACAGCGACGACATCTTCCAGCTGTTTGAACTGAAGACCGATCATAATTTCAAGAAGGTCATGGCCATCCAAAGTGACCTCAAGGCTGAACTGGCTTCGCTACGCACCCGCTTATTCCTTGAGGAAGGTTCTCGCGAGCACGCCGACACAGTTGGCTGGGACACCCAGGACAAGAAATGGCGAGCGCTGGACAAGCGGCTGCACGCGGTTGAGGCTCACCTGGGGCTTGGGTAGGTAGCTTAGGGACTCTGCGGGGCCTGGTTCATAGGTAGCGTGTCAGCCAGCTAAACCTCCGATTAGAGCGCGGTTAAGGATGAATGCGGGTAAGCTTCCACGTCCCATCATGGCACCATGACTTTGCCCTCGGAGAAAATATGTGAGGTACAGGCCCACCTACGCGGAGACTGCATCCGATTCTTGTTGAGGACTTGAGCCCATGCAGCGACGGGTGTATTATAGCGTTTTACACTTTCATCTAGCCTCTGATACAATCAAATCTATAAAACCATAAGAAAGGGGGTGTGAGATGAATGATGCCAGTAAACAAGGCACCGAAGAGTTTAAATCAAGATGGGTCGTTCCGACAGAGGAGTCACGTGCGGAACTTGCCGAGTGGGGTCTCCGCACACGAGAAGAACAAAACGAGCTTTACCACGTCATGGACGAGCGCTTTGAACGTGTCTATCGTGCTAGGTTAAAAATGGTTGAGATGAGTCGTAAGGCGGCAGAGGAAGCTTTAGGCGAGGTCGCAGTTGGGGAATCAAAAAATACTGTATGTAAACACAGAGAGCGCCAAGCGACTGTTCGAGAAATATTACAGACTAACGGTGGAAGCATGTATTGGTCAGATCTTATAGGCGTAATGACTAAACCTCCCCACAGCTTTTTTGAAGGAGAAGCTGTTATGGCGCTCATTGATAGTCCTAAAGGTTTTCAGGTTGATCATTTTAACCTCATCGTCTCCATTAGCGACCGCTAGATCGCACCGAGATTTACCGCCCTCGCTCCATTGCCACCCACTGCGCATGTTCTGCGGTGCGGTCGATTGGTAGAGCGCTGAGCTTATCGGTATAGCCTTTTCGTGTGAGTGCTGCGGTGATCAAAAAATCAGCAAGCCGTGGATTCTTTGGCAAGATTGGCCCGTGCAGGTACGTCGCTATGATATTGTATAGCCTCGCACCCTCAACTTGGCCAGTCTCATCATTACCAGCGCCCCGCACCACGTGCCCCAGCGGTGATACTCCGTCATCGAGCAGCGTCTGGCCGCTATGATTTTCATAGCCAACGATCTGCCCGAACTCCTCGCTCTCGAGTGTAATGTTGCCGATCAGTCGTTCTGCCTTGGCGTATGTCTCTAGCGGTAAAATCCCCGCACCACGAATCACGTGCCCATCATGTGTGGTGAACGCCCGGCCAAATAATTGATACATACCACAGATCATCAGCATTGGCACGTCGCTCTCTGCTAAGCGCCGTAGCTCATCCGCTCGCGCCAGCAAATCGTCTTGGATAATTTCTTGCCCGGCATCCTGGCCGCCACCGCCGATGAAAATATCTCCCGCCATAAAATCAGTCGTATCACTCGGATTATGATCAATAATGCGTACCGTAAAGCCGCGCCATTCCAGCCGCTTTTTCAGCGCCAGTGTATTGCCCCAGTCGCCATAGAGATTCATATCGCGCGGATACAATTGAATAATCGTGATCGTCATCGGATGGCCTCCACATCGGTTTTGATTGATAATAATTTGCGCAGTCGCATCATCGCTGTGTAGGTACAGTAAATATGCTTTGGCTTGCGTGGATGATGGGCTAGTAATTTCTCCAGCGCCGCCGCCAAATCTGGCTCAATTACTTCTGGCGTAATATCATCATACCCCAGTCGCAGTGCCATATCGTGAGCGCGCACGCCGCTGACCACCGCTACCCGTTCGAGGCGCGAAACATCCACATCCCACAGCCAACTAACGTCGCGCCCGTCGGCGTAGTTATCATTGATGGCGATCATCGTATCCGCTGTCCCGTCGGCAAATGACAGCAGGCTGAGTCGAAAGCCGCTCGGGTTTTTCACGAGAATTAGCTCAATCGGCGTGCCGTCAATCACAATGGTCTCGCCTCGACCGAATGCCGGCGCTACGTCTGACAGGGCGCCTAGTAGTGTCGTTAGCTCGGCTTTCTCTCCCATAATTTGTCGTACCAAACTCAGCGCCGCCGCTGCGTTCAACAAATTATACACGCCATTCAGCCGCATTCGCACTGCGTGCTTGGCATTGCCAATCTGAAAGGTTGCCGTTTGCTTATCAATGTCAGCGAGCAGCACGTCGGCTGGTGCCAGGTGATTTGCCTGAGCCTGGCCGGTCTTGAGCGCATCGTCAGTCGGCATCAGTTCCAGCAGCTGGTTGGTCGTGCCAAAAAACGCTACGTTGGCCGCCGTCTGCTGGTGCAGGCGATAGATGCGCGGGTCGTCGCGATTGAGTACCACGGTATCAGTGGTTGCCTGGGCGATTTTTGCCAAGAAACCAGCTGCCGTGTCGATCTCGCCAAACCGATCTAGTTGATCACGCATGACGTTGAGTAGCAGGCTGTAGCGCGGTGGTACTAGCTGGACAAACTTGACTGCCCAGGCTTCGTCAAGCTCCAGCACCCCGATGTCGGCATCCAGCCGCCCGCGCATGTCCACTTCGCCGAGCAGTGCTGCCGCCACGCCGCGCGAGAAATTACTGCCCGTGCGATTGGTAAAAACCTTGAGGCCGGCCGCCTCGAGCAGTTCAACGACGATTTTAGTGGTAGTGGTCTTGCCGTTCGTGCCACTGATAACTACCACGCCGTGCGGTATTTGCGCCAGGGTGCGAGCGATAAAGCCCGGATCAATCTTTTCGATGACCAGCCCCGGGAGCGCCGAGCCGCCACCGCGCAGGCGAGCAGCTTGTTTGACGGTTTTGCCGATGAGTGTACTGAGAATCTGTCGTGACATATTTCGTATTATACCGCGCCCAAGCAGTGTGCTACAATAGAACTATGTTTTTGGTGGGTATTTTCCAGTGGTGGTATGGTGCAGGCTGGCGGCGGCATATCAAGCGAGTTGGTCTTGGCGTGCTGCGGACAGCTGATGTTTTCTCAATCGGCCTGTTGGTGCGGACGCTGTTCGATCCATTTCGCCAAATTTCTGCAGGGCAAATTCGTGCTCAAGCACCACTTACCGTGAAAATGCAAGCCTTTTTCGACCGGCTGTTCTCGCGAGCAGTTGGTGCGGTAGTGCGGCTTTTGGTACTGTTTGCGGGACTGGTGGTTATCAGCCTGCGGGCGGTGTGGGCGGTCGGCAGCATCGTGGTGTGGGCGCTGTTACCCGTAACGCCGGTGATAGGAATTATCTTGTGGCAGATGAGGGTATTGGCATGAACGAGGTGCGGCCGGAGTTTCGCTATCACAGCTTGCGGGCACAAAAGGCGCGGTTTACAGCGCGGTTTGGTACGGTCTGGCATGTCTTGGTAGTACTCATCGCTGTTGCATTGGGTCTGGGTGGCGTTTGGCTATTGATCAAACACGGGTCGATTGGCTGGTTGATGGTTGGTCTGGTGGGGCCGCTGGCGATGCTCAGTGTGTGGTGGCAGGGCGATCTCAAGACGATGGCGGTGAGCGCGCGGGCGGAGACGATTGATGATGTGATGGCAGCAGATATACTGGGCCGCCTGAGCCAGCGGCCGTCACCGAAAGAAATCGCCCTGGCGGTTGGTCAGTCGCGGGCCGGGCAATTCCTCGGAGTACGGTTGGGTCTCACGCCGAACTTTTTGGCGAATATTGCTTCGGATGATCCTAATAACACGCCAGCTGTATGGCAATCAGCGCTGCGAATTTGGCGTGACACCAATAGCCCGAAGGTAACAGGTGCGGTGTTGGCGGCGGCGATTGTTGAGCAATTTCCGAATCATGACGCTCTGCTAGCAAATCTAAAAATTGATTTTCGTGATGTATTGGGTGGTATTATGTGGTATGAGCGCCTCAAGTCATTGATCGAGCAGTTCAAGCAAAAGCCGCTCCACACCGGCGGTATCGCCCGTGATTGGTCATTTGGTTATACGCCGCTTTTGAGCCGGTTCGCCCAGAACCTCAGCCTGCAGGTATCGGGCGGGACGATGATCTCGCAGCTGGACGCTCATCAGGCGGCGCTGGAGCAGCTGATGACAATTTTTGGCTCGAATGGCCGGCAGAATGCAGCGCTGGTCGGGCTCAATGGGGCCGGCAAGAGTACGGTCGTGGCGGCGTTCGCTGAGATGCTCATTGACGGACATAAAACCGTGCCGTCATCGCTGCTCTATCGGCAGATTTTCCTCTTGGACGCCTCGTCGCTGATCTCGGCAGCAGCCGGTCGGGGCGAGCTGGAAGCGCTGGTGACGCAGATTCTCAACGAAGCATTTTTATCAAAGAATGTCATTTTGTGTCTCGATAATGCTCAGCTGTTTTTTGAAGAAGGTGTTGGCTCGGTTGATTTAAGTAATTTGCTACTGCCAATTTTGGAGGCGGGTCGGCTGCGGATTATCCTCACTATGGATAGTCAGCGCTACTTGCAGATTTCTCAGCGCAACGCCCAGCTGGCGACGGCGCTCAATACCATCGTTATCGAGCCATCATCGCCCGAGGAGACGGTGCGAATTATGCGCGATCAGCTGCTTGGTCTTGAACATCGCCACAAAGTGACCTACATGTATCAAGCCATCGCTGAAGCCTACCGCGTCGGCGAGCGGTACGTCCAAGACGTGGCGATGCCGGGTCGGGCACTCAAGGTGCTGGAGGCGGCAGCTCATTATGCGTCGTCCGGTCTGGTGACAGCTCAGTCGGTCGATGACGCGGTCGAAAAAACCATGGGCATCAAGATCGCGACTGCCTCGACTGATGATGAACGAGAGAAGCTCTTGAACCTCGAAGACCTGATTCATCAGCGCATGATCAATCAAACGCGTGCCGTCAGCGTCATCTCTGATGCCATCCGGCGAGCACGGGCTGGTGTACGCAACCCCGATCGGCCGATTGGTACGTTTCTGTTTCTCGGCCCAACTGGTGTTGGTAAAACTGAGCTGTCCAAAGCGCTAGCGGATATCTACTTTGGCGGCGAGGGTAATCTAATTCGGCTGGACCTTAATGAGTTTGTGCGGGCCGAGGACGTGGCGCGGCTGATCGCTGATGGAGCGAATGATCCGATGAGCCTGACCGCCCAGGTGCAAAAGCGACCATTCTCGGTGGTGTTGCTCGATGAAATTGAAAAGGCCCATCCGCAGGTGCTCACGACGCTTCTGCAGTTACTGGACGAGGGAATTTTACGCGACGAAAAGAACCGCGACATTAGTTTTCGTGACGCCATCGTCATCGCCACATCGAATGCTGGGGCCGAGAGAATTCGCGAATATATCGAGCGTGGCTACCAACTGGAGCAGTTTGAGCAAACATTTATCAACGAGCTGATTAATGCCAATCTGTTTCGTCCGGAGTTTCTCAACCGGTTTGATGAAATCGTGCTATTTCGTCCTTTGGGTAAAGGAGAGCTGCTGCAGGTCGTTGATCTCATTTTGGCTGGTATCAATCGAACGCTGGCGCCACAAAAAATCCAAGTTGCTGTCGAAGAGGCGGGCAAAAAATTATTGGTCGATGCTGGCTACGACCCGCGCCTCGGCGCTCGTCCGATGCGCCGCGTGGTGCAGCGAGCTGTCGAGAATACCGTCGCCAAGCAGCTGCTCGCTGGCTCTGTCGCGCCGGGCTCAACGACGATTATCACGGCGGAGCAGATACGAGCGGTGGTCGGCGAAGCGGCCGACGGCAGCAGTATGGTGTCCCCGGGCCCGGCCGTGCCGCCGATGTCACTCGGGCAGTAGAGTTGTAAATATATTTATAATATGTTATAATTAAAGCAATGGTTCAGAGTAATATGGAATTTTCCAGTCACGGAAATGAAGTTGAAGAGCGATCACTAAACCTCAGCTCGATTGAAGGACTCGTGGCGAGTGGTTTTATTGATGAAGGTGGGCAACTGACCGAGCGGACACGTCGCGCCATGCCGCGAGGAGGTGTAGAGATATTAACACCTATTAAGGTGCTAGAGGATGGAGAATTGGTTGACCCGAAGCTTTCAAGAGAGGTGCAGGATTCCTGTTTTGTTATTGCGGACGGGGTAATTGTAGGGGGGTGTTTTCTTGATCTCCCCGGGTCTGAGATGGTTGAATATAACGGCCGCATCTCCAACCATGGCTTTGTTACCATATGCCAAGATCCTATGCTCGTGAATATTGTCGAGCAACTTGAAGATATAGCTCGGGAAGATCAACATACTAGGCTAACACTACGGGATATGGGTGCTCTCGGATTTGGCGGCTTTGTCGCTGGTGGAGGTATGTCATGGCTAGGTTCTGGCGAGCCATTTCTGACGACAGCTGGGACTGTTGTGGGTGGTGCGGTTGGGTCGATTGGCTTTCGACTGACTGAAAGAAAATGGCTTGAGGGGCAGGTAGAACAACTTAGTCGGGTAATACATGAATGCCCCGACAACATTACCATTAACCTCGACCTTATTGACAAGGCGCGAGCGAGCAAGCCGTCACCGGTGGTATCTAGTCTGCAGTGGTTTTGGGAGACGAGCAGAGTCGACCCTAACTTTAGATTTGATGCACAGATAATAACTATCAATAATATTATTCGGTTTATATTTAGAGATCCGCGATATAACTCGGACGCCCTTATGTTTGCCAAGAAGTGCCAAGAGTGCCAACAAGAGTATGACGCAATACAGCGTGAGCGAGCCGCACTGGAAGTTCGTACTAGCATGGGCATAAAAACTAACGATGGTCAATTGGACGCGCGTGAGAGTCATACTGATGAATATTTGGCGGACTGTTTCTTGCAGCTGTTCGATGGTGTGAAAGAGACACACGACCGACTAGAGCGGGAAGAACAGCAACGACAATCGCGGCGCGAGTTTGATGCCACGATAGAGCGCCTCACGACCGTTACCGAAGAAGAAATTAAGTGTCAATCAGCGAAAGTATTTCATGATGAGTTGATGCGGTCTCTGAGCGGAGAAACGCTGATAGGTTTTAGTGGAGGCGAACAAGGCGTCTATACACCAGCAATAATATGGGCAATGGACTTCATCCATAAATTACCGCGGATGATAACCCCCAGCCTGTCGGTATATAAGGCGTATGATCATTTTCAAAGTAAAATCAAAGTCATGACAGACGGCAAGTTGACATTGCCAACAACTGATGAATTCCAACAAAAATACCCCGTTATCGACCAGGGTATCGTCTAGTATAGTGGTACCCCGCACAGGAATCGAACCTGCAACCTTTGGTACCGGAAACCAACGCTCTATCCAGTTGAGCTAACGGGGCATAACTAACGCGCTGATAGGAAAAGGTCCGGTAGGAAAGCGCGAAAATCATGGTACACCCGGCAAGATTCGAACTTGCGACCCCTTGGTTCGAAGCCAAGTACTCTAATCCACTGAGCTACGGGTGCACACGAGGGTATTATACCACGCGCTGCGCCTAAATAGAAATGATATAATGTATCATATGGAGATACGAACAGAGATTCCGTTGCAACAATATACGACGATGCGCCTCGGCGGCACAGCACGCTTTATGGCATCGGCGACGTCGGTGAATGAGGTTAGGGAGCTATATAAAAGTGCCAAGGTGCAGGGCATACCGATCTTTGTCCTCGGCGGCGGCAGTAATGTCATCGCTCGCGATGAAGGGTTTGAGGGGGCGGTGTTGCTCAATCGGATCAAGGGATTTGCAGTGCTGACTGATGATGGCCAGACAGCAACGATCAAGGTTGGTGCGGGTGAAATATGGGACGAGGTGGTTAAGCGCACAGTTGCCATGGGCCTAAGCGGCATTGAGGCGATGTCGGCCATCCCTGGTACAGCCGGCGCCGCGCCGGTGCAGAATGTCGGGGCGTATGGCCAGGAAGTTGCTGATGTGCTCACCGAGCTAGAGGCGTACGATTCGCTGACCGACCGAGTGGTAACCCTAGGCGCGGCGGAGTGCGGGTTTTCATATCGGCACAGTATTTTTCGCGGTGAAGCGAGCGGCCGCTACTGCATTCTCTCGATTACCATCAAGCTCCATCACGCAGCGCCAAAACCGCCGTTCTATGCCGGCTTACAGCGGTATTTGACCAACATGAACATCACGACCTTTACGCCGCAGGTGATCCGTGACGCGGTGATGGCGATTCGGTTTGATAAGCTACCCAATCCGACCAAGCGACCCAATGCTGGTTCATTCTTCAAGAACGCGCTGATCGAGTCATGGCAGCTCGATGAACTTCGTGAACAGTATCCAGATGTCCCGTGCTATGACATGCCGGACGGCCGACACAAGGTGCCAACGGGCTGGTTGATCGAGCAGGCTGGGCTCAAGGGGGCATTGCTTCACGGCATGCGGGTGCACGACAAGAACGCGCTGGTATTGATCAATGAGTCGGCGACTAGCTACCACGACCTGGCGGCGGCACGTGACACCATCATCCAGTCAGTCTACGATAAGTTCCACATCCAGATCCAGCAAGAACCGTTGGAAATTTGAGCGCCAAAACGCTTGCGCTTATGCATATTTCCGAGTATGATGGGGGTATGAAGGGACGGGGGTTTACGCTAGTCGAGCTGATCATTGCTATTGCCGTCATGGCGATTTTGCTGGTGCTTGCGACATTAAGTTTTCGTAATTATCAGGCGGCGGCACGCGATAAGGAGCGTGAGGCCGATGTGCTAGCCTTGCAGAACTATCTCGAGAGCGTCTATCCACGGGAAATTCGTGACAGTGCCGGTAACGTCATCAAGCCTGCCGGCGGCTATCCGGCGTACGTTTCTGGTGCTAGTGGCGCTGGCAAGATGACTGCGGCGCAGTTTGCGGCAGCATTTGACGAACTGGGTGGTGCCGCCAAGACCGGCCCACTGGATCGAGAACGCCTCATTTCGGCGATTAACGGTACATTCGGGGTCAATCCAATAACTAATATTAGTCAACTGCTTGCCAAAAAAGACGATTACGAAAACACCAAGATCACTAACTATCCAAATGGTGCGTACATTTACGTTGCCGGCGCTAAGGATGGTGTATGTGATGAGGCGGGCGCAGCCTGTCGGCGCTATACGATTTTTTATCATTTAGAAACGAAGGAGCCGGGTAAATGGCAAGTACTCAACAGCAAACGTCTCTAAAGCATGCGGGCGGTTTCACCGTTGTCGAACTGATGATCACCTTGATTATCGCCGGGATCTTTATAATGAGCGGCTACCAACTGTATGGGGCGGTGTTGGCGCGCAATACTGAGGCTCGCCGTACGTCGGAGGCCGCCAGTATCGGATATAGCATTCTGCGTGAACGCGGCCTGTACAAAACGGTGTCTGAAGTTTGTGGCAGCGGTGCGGTCAAGACTGAACACGTGACACCACCGACCACGCCAACATTGCCGGATCCAGTACGTGCTCGAGTCGAATATTGTAAAGTGCCAAACAGCGTCGCAGTGATTCGCGTCGCAGTGATTATTACTTATGGAACGCCAGCGCAGGAGGTGGTGCATGCGACGTACATTTCGGGCTAATTCTAACCGGCGACAACACAGCCAAGGTTTTACGCTGATTGAGATCTTGGCGATTGCGCCAGTCATTATCTTGGTACTGGCGGGTATCATCGGCCTAATTATCAACCTTACTGGCTCATCAATGATCACTAGTGCCAGGTCACAACTACAGAGCGATGTGCTAACGGCACTTGATCGGATTGAGGCGGACGTGCGGCTCAGTACTACGCTTGAGGGAACAACCTCATCATATGTACGCATGCATAGTCTCGCCACTAGCGACAACCCCTACAGCCCGACGCGGCGTCTGATCCAAAAAAGCGATTGCGGTGTGGCGTGGGGAGCGGTTGCCATTGCCGATGCCAAGACCTATACCACTGAATATTTCCAGAGTGGCTCGGAGCTCAAGCGCAAGACGATGTACGACGGCTCATGCCCGAGTGCCAGTGATCGTATCTGGCAGCTGAACGGGGCGGTCGAGACAATCATCGACACCAGTACGGTGCTTAATTTCAATGTTTGCAAGATTAACGACGGTACGCTCAAGGTCAGCCTCGGGGTGACTAAAACCGTTGCTGGTGAAAACATCCAGTACTCCAGCCAGCGCCTCATCAAGTCAATCAATGTTCCTGCAAACGGCACTGCCGGCGCCTCGTGTCCATAGCGGGTTCGGGTGGGTCGTGTGGATAACGCCCGTTTCGAGCAGGAAGTGCTTTGAGGTACTACCTCTGTTTTTATGGCCAACGTGAGTCGAATCGGGGAATTATTCATAAAATGCTTGCGCTTTTATAATCGCTTTGCTACAATCAAGTTACAATAATAACTAACTAAAAATAGGGGGCAAATCAGAAATGATTTCTTCAAACAAAACTAAAGGTTTCACATTGGTTGAGCTCTTGATCGTTATCGTGGTCATCGCTATCTTGGCTGCTATTTCGATTGTGGCGTACAATGGTGTGACACAAAAAGCACGTGACGATGAGCGCCAATCAAACGCGCGCAACCTTGTCAATGCAGCTGCATCATATAACTCTGAGAAAGACAAGTGGCCAACTGTCACTGAGGTTAGTACATTTAATACCATCAAGGTTCCAAAAACCGTAACTGACAATACCGATGCTACCGCTCCAGATGATGGTCACAAGAATCATTATGGATATGAATTCTGCAAGGATGGCGCTACTACGACCAATCAGGATGAGGCAACTGGTGTTCGGGTTAAGTACTGGAAAGATGTTGACTACGGCACAGACCACGTGAAGAGCTTCACGAGCGGTAAGTGTTCATAATATCCCTATACTAGGAAATAGGAAGGACATAAATAAACCCCGGCTAGTTCCGGGGTTTATTCTGTGTCATGTTACTTTCTTAACATCCGCTACCACTACTTACTGTTTTCTCGTGAGTCTCGTGTCCATCAGTCACCTCTTTCCAGTAGGTAACTTTTGCGCCAGTAAAGCCCGGCGCAGTTCCACATAGCTCGTACTTATACTTACTCCTGTCGCTTGGGATTGGTGTGGTGGTTCCGAGGCGATTTTTTATTTGGTCGGATAGCTTGATCGTATTAAATGATCCTAGTTCTGCTATCGTCGGCCAATGACCCTTTTCTGAGTTATACACGGCAGCGGCGTTGATAATGTCGCGTGCACTGGCTAGTCTTTCACCGTCTCGAGCTTTGTTGGATACACCATTGTATGCTGCTATCGAAATAGCAGCCAAGATAGCGATGACCACGATAACGATCAAGAGCTCAACCAATGTGAAACCTTTAGTTTTGTTTGAAGAAATCATTTCTGATTTGCCCCCCAAGTTATTTAGTATTAGTTATATGGTAGCGGAAAACGCGCCGCAAGGCTAGTAGTTTGTTGCTTAATTTTTGCGTATTCTGCCGAGTCCTCTGCGGTTATCGCTGTAATAATCCACTCGGCAATTTGCTTAATTTCCGCTTCCATCATACCACGCGTAGTGAGTGCTGGCGTGCCTAGACGCAGTCCGCTGGGACGGAATGGTGGTAGGGTGTCGTTCGGTATAGCATTGGCGTTGGCGGTGATGCCACTGGCCTCTAGCCGTTCCTGAGCAGTTTTACCATCAATACCAAAGCTGCCGTAAACATCCGCCAGCACCAAGTGGTTACTGGTGCCACCGGTTACTAATTTCAAGCCGCCGCGTTTCAGCTCATCTGCCAGCACGGCCGCATTCTTTACGATTTGCTGGGCGTATGCTGCAAACTCTGGGCGTAACGCCTCACCAAAGGCCACTGCCTTGGCAGTGATGGTGTGTATGTGTGGGCCGCCTTGAGTGCCAGGGAAGACCGCCCGGTCGATCAGCGTTGGCAAGTTTTCCAAGGTTTTTTCTGGCCGCTTCAAAGGGTTGCCGACTATTCCCCTCGATAAAATCAAGCCGCCGCGCGGGCCGCGCAAGGTTTTGTGCGTGGTAGTGGTGATAACATGAAAGCCGTAGTCAAACGGATTTTTAGCCACACCGCCGACAATTAATCCAGCGATGTGGCTCATATCCGCCATCAGCATCGCACCGACTTCGTTGCCAATCTCGGCAAACTTAGCATAATCTAGCTCGCGCGGATAGGCCGAGAAGCCTGCTAGGATAATCTTTGGCTTATGTTCCAGCGCCAAACGGCGGATTTCCTCATAGTCAATTTCACCAGTCTCGACGTTCTTTATGCCGTAGCGGACGAATTTATATTCGCGGGCCGAGCGGGTGACTGGTGCGCCGTGGGTCAGGTGTCCGCCGTGCGCCAAATCCATCGCCAGAATGGTATCGCCGGGCTGGCACCACGCATAATACACCGCCTCGTTGGCCTGGGCGCCAGAGTGCGGCTGGACATTGGCGTGATCAGCACCGAATAGTTGTTTGGCGCGGTCAATCGCCAGTTGCTCAATTTGGTCGGTATTATCCTGCCCGCCATAGTAGCGTCGGCCAGGGTAGCCCTCAGAATATTTGTTGGTAAAGACGCTGCCCAGCGCCTTGAGTACACTAGTTGAAACGTAATTTTCGCTTGGGATCATTTCGATCCCCAGCTGCTGCCGTTTTATTTCTGCCGCAATTAAGTCGGCTATCTGTGTATCCTGCATAACACTCCCTCCTTTTCCTCTATTATAGCACTTTACATCATATATCATGTGTGATATATTGTGCGTTATGAGCATGAATAACTATCTCCAAAAAATCGGCGTTATTATCAATGAGAATCGTAATCGCAAAGGCCTCACCCAGACACAACTAGCTGAGGCCATCGGTACATCACAAAGTGCCATCAATCGTATCGAGAACGGCGGTCAAAATATTAGTGTCGAGATGCTAATGAGGATTAGTGATGTGCTCAACTGTAACATAGTTACGCTCAATCACTCAGGCAAGATGAACTTTCGGGTGCATGGTGGTAAAAAACTTTCTGGTGATATATCGGTCAAAACGAGCAAGAATGCGGCCGTGGGGCTGCTCTGCGCCAGCCTGCTCAACAAGGGAAAAACGACGCTGCGTCATGTAGCACGTATCGAGGAGGTTAACCGGATCATTGAGGTGCTCAACTCGATTGGTGTTAAAACCCGTTGGCTGCGAAAGAACGACCTGGAGATTATACCACCTGCGCGGCTGAGGCTGGAGGATATGGATATCGCTGCCGCTAAACGCACGCGTACCGTGATCATGTTCCTTGGCCCGCTGCTTCATCAATATCATGATTTTCGGCTGCCATTTGCTGGTGGCTGTAACCTCGGTAAGCGCACGGTGGAGCCACACTTGTCGGGGCTGAAGCATTTTGGGATGCAGGTAGAGGCCGAGGGTGGGTACTATCATGCGCGCGTCGAGCCGACAACGGGCGATCGGATAATTTTATTGACTGAGCGCGGTGATACGGTGACGGAAAACGTTATCATGGCGGCGGCTCTGTCGCCAGACACCACCATCATCCGCAACGCTAGTCCGAACTACATGGTGCAGGATGTGTGTTTCTTCTTGCAGAAATTGGGCGTGACCATCGAAGGAATTGGTACAACGACGTTGAAAATCACGGGCCGGTCGCATATCAATACGGTGGTTGATTACTACCCGTCTGAAGACCCGATCGAGGCCATGAGCTTTATCGCAGCGGCCGTGGTGACTGATTCAGAAATCACGGTGCGTCGGGCGCCAATTGAGTTTCTGGAAATTGAGCTAGCAACATTGGCTGAGATGGGTTTGCAATATGAGTTAAGCGAGGAATACGCAGCCAACAACGGTCGTACTCGCTTGGTGGATATCACGCTGAAACACTCTAGGTTGGTTGCACCAAAAGACAAGATTCACGCGCTGCCGTTTCCGGGGATTAATATGGACAACCTGCCGTTCTTGGGGCTGATTGCGACCGTCGCTAAAGGTCGGACATTGGTGCACGACTGGAGTTACGAGAATCGAGCGATTTATTTCACCGAGCTGAGTAAATTGAATGCGCAGATTGAGCTGGTTGATCCGCATCGGGTGTATATCACTGGCCCGACCAGGTGGAAGCCCGCTGATGTTGTGGCGCCGCCAGCGCTGCGGCCGTCGGTTGTGGTACTGCTCGCCATGTTAGCGGCGCCGGGCGTGTCAATCTTGCGTGATGTGTATTCAATTAATCGCGGCTACGAGGAACTAGCGCAGCGGCTTAATTCACTGGGTGCAGAGATTGAAGTTATCACCGAGTAGCTACGGAGTGTTCTGCTATCGGCTCTATTTGGTTGTATGACGGGCAGGAAACAGAAACTTGAGATAATCCTTGAGCATTCGTGCACCCGATATGATCGGTAGATAGGCTGTGAGCTGGCGATGAATGTGCTGTGTCAGTAGCTCGTCGTTAGCGATAATTTGTGCCGCCCGCCGCATATTAGCGTAGAGCGAGGTGGTCTCATCCTCTAGACTCACGCCGCTCACCTCGAGGCAGGCGATTGGCTTGATATCGGCAACGCCACCGTCACTGGTGGAGATAAGCAGCTTGAGATTGGCAATGTCTTTTTCCCATGATGTACCGCAGGCCTCGAGGCCAATGATCGGCACGTTGATAGCAACGTCTGAGCCAATCGCCAGCGCTCGTCCCAGGGTCTCGTCGTAATCTTGAATGTAGTGGACGCGCTCACGCAGGACAGGGTCGCTATCGACGAGCTTGAGGATGGTCAGGAGCTGCTGATACATATCATGATCGCCCTGATGAACCTTACCGGCGAGAATGTAGTGAGCGTTGCTATCGAGCAAAATCTGCCTGAGTGTCTCTGGGCGCTCAAATGGTAGATGCGGTCGCTTGTAATTGGCGAACCGCCGTTTGAAGTCAAATACCAGCGCGTCTTCGGGCAGGTGAACTGGGTTGTTGTATTGATCCTTGCGCCCCATAAGGACTCGGTTTAGCTCCAGCCGGCCCACGCGTTTGAGCGAGCGAATGGTGCTAGCGGGTAGCGTGGCGATTGCCTCTTGATACTGCTCTGTTGGCAAGCCAAATTTATCAATAATAGTATGCTCACGATAAGTCTGCAGGATCTCCGGCAGCACCCATGTTTCCAGGTCAATGCCGTTGGTGATGGCGTGGAATTTGACTTTGTCGTTGTTGCGGTCGCGGAAATTTGCCACGCGGGCGTGCAGTTTACTGACGCCATTTTTGGCTTCGGTCAACTCAATTGCCAGCAAATTAGGTCGCAAACGGTCGTTACGAAATTGCTCCATCAGCCAGCAGCGCACGGCGTTGCTTTTGAGGTTTGGCAGTACTAATTTTTCAAATTGCGAGCGGTGAAACTCTGGTTCAGCGGCCTGGAGTAGGGTGTGGTTGGTGTAGAGTGTGTGTTTGCGGACGTAAACGATTGCTTCGTACAAGTTCATACCGTTGGCGCATAGCTCGTCCAGCCGAGCCAGTGCCGCAAAAATTGTTGCGGTTTCATTGAGCTGAATGACGGCTGGTTTGATGCCGAGTAGTTTCAGGGCCTTATAGCCGCCAAACCCAAGGGCTACCTCCTGGTACAGCCGGTGATCACCCGAGCCTTCGCCTTCGTACAATTGCCCAAAGTTTGGCTCTGAAATGGTGACAAATTGCGTTGAGCCGAGCGTCTTGCGAAAGACGCTGAGGCTAGCATCGGGAAAGCCGGCGGAGCTGACTGAAACTTCATCAATATAATGAAAGCCATACTCCTGGGGCGAGACTTTTTCGACGTATTCAGTTTGTGCGAGGTCGGTAATTTTTTGATGTGATTCGCTGCGGTAAAATGGCGTCACCACCACAAATGGCACTTCCAGCTTTTCGGCTACCCGCCGCGTGTCTGCCGCCAATACGCCCAGGCCGCCACCACCTTTGATGCCGTTGGCCTTGTCATAAATTTCCATTGTCCAGTAGATGTACGGCCGTGACTTAGACAGT
The DNA here is from genome assembly GCA_013099195.1 of Candidatus Saccharibacteria bacterium oral taxon 488. Taxonomy (NCBI): domain Bacteria; phylum Candidatus Saccharimonadota; species Candidatus Saccharibacteria bacterium oral taxon 488. The sequence goes on along the minus strand of CP039999.1, from coordinate 652,628 downwards.
TGATGCGTCAGGCTGCTACGCTCAATTACGTCATAAAATTCGGAGGCGTCTTCGATGTCCTGTGGCTGATATGGTGACGTGTTTGTGTATGAATATGAATCCATGATGCCCTTTTCGCGGATTGAAATTATCTGACATTGGTGCGGGTGGGGAGAATCGAACTCCCATCTCAAGTTTGGAAAACTTGCATACTAGCCGCTGTACTACACCCGCGAGCTTGCACTATTGTACCAGAAAGATGCTATAATGTGAACATGCCCTGATAGCTCAGCTGGATAGAGCAGAGGACTTCTAAGCCTAAGGTCGTAGGTTCGAATCCTACTCGGGGCGCCAGGAATGATCGAAGGAGGGTCACATGGATGCTAGTGGTAAACCTCGAATGTCGCGTCGGTTAGTTCAGCGGTTAATGGCGCATCGGCCACGGACGCAGCCGGCGTTTGGTAATACCGGTCGAAGTCGTCGAGTGAGCGACCGCAACTGTGATCGTCAGCGGATCGGGAATTATCAGTCATCAGCGCTGGGTGCGCGTGGTTATATGCCGCCAACGAGCGCTGACGATACACTGGAAGACCATGACACGACTAGTGATGTTCCGCTCTCTAATCGTACCTTTGCGGGTAATTCGCTGCGCCAGGCAGAGCCATCGTCCCCGTCACAAAATATCCCAGGCAGTGTGCCACCGGGCGGTCCTGCTGATAATATTACTCGTCCGTCGCTACCATCGCCTCGATTTCAAGAGCCGCCTTCACGTGGCCACGATCCATTTTCGTAAGCAGTACGATTTATTATGCATACTAAAACCCCAGAAAACTGGGGTTTAATAATTCCTTGGAGGGCCAGGAGGGGCTCGAACCCTCGACACCCTGCTTAAGAGGCAGGTGCTCTAACCAGCTGAGCTACTGGCCCAATCAGTCCAGATTATAGCATAATGAACGGTAAAGGCAAAGTATAACGTCGCACTTTTTGCTATGGACAATGCTTGGGGCGAATGATGGGGCTCGAACCCACGGCCTCCGGAGCCACAATCCAGCGCTCTAACCAACTGAGCTACATCCGCCAAGCTTCCCGATTATACCACAGGCAGCTACCATCCTCAAGGCGCTCGACGTGCTCATCCTGATTTGCTACAATCAAACAATGAAATCTCTCAATGGTGCAGAACTCGCGTCGTTTATCAAGCAGCGTCAGGCCAAGCAGGTGCGCATGCTCCGTCAAGCACATCACATCCAGCCACGCCTCGCCATCGTTACCGATTCGGACAATCCGGTCATCGCCACCTACATGCGCCTCAAGCAGTGCTACGGTGCGGATATTTTGATTGAGGTAGAAATTTGTCGGGTGGCGACTCAGCAGCTGCCGGAGACAATCGCGACGCTAAACCAACGCGATGACGTCCAGGGAATCATCGTCCAACTGCCGCTCGCTGAGCCAGAGCAGACCGATCAAATTGTGCGGCTGGTGGCACCGGAAAAAGACGTCGATGGCCTTAATTCTGAGCGAACGCTGTTTGACCCGGCGACACCGATGGCCATCAATTGGCTGTTAGCGGGCTATAGTGTGGAGCTGGCTGGTAAAAGGTTGGCTATTGTTGGGCGTGGGCGGCTGGTCGGTGCGCCGCTCGAGCGGATGTGGCGAGCGTCGGGGCTGGACGTAACGGTATTTAGTCGGGGTGATGATTTATCGCGACTACACGAATATGATGTCATCGTCACGGCAACTGGTGTGGCGGGACTGATTCAGCCGAACATGATCCGACCTGGTGCGGTGGTAGTCGATGCAGGCACCGCCTCGGAGGATGGTAAGATTGTTGGTGACGTGGCACCAGCAAACCGGACGCGCACCGATATTCACTTGACACCAGAAAAAGGCGGCGTCGGCCCGCTGACGGTGAGCGCATTGTTTGATAATGTGATTACCGCGTGCCTGCGCCGGGTCAATATCCGGTAGAAACTCACGGCTTTGTAATGACTGATTTGACCTGGGCGACGACTTGGCGCGGGGTGAGGTTGGCCTTAATGATGTAGCCTTGGATGCCGAGTGAGCGCATCTCGCGCGGAGCTTCTTCTTCGCCGAGGTTGGTCAGCACGATAACCGGTATGGTCTTGCCCCATGCGTGTGAGCGAATACGTCGCAAGGCCTCGGCTCCATCCATCTCTGGCATCTGGATATCAAGCAAAATAACATCTGGACGAAACGATTCGACGAGCGCCACGCCAATTGTACCATTACTCGCTAGCCGCACGTCAAACCCGTCCGCCTCGAACTTCATTCGGTACATCTGACTGATCGTCGCGTCATCTTCAATGATAGCAATTTTAACCATAATTGTATTATAGCAGGCAGTGGTGTATTGTAAAACTAGCACAAAAGAGGTGGGCAAAGTGACAATAAAGCAGCGTGAAAGCATAACTATTCAGCCAGATCGTTATGGCTGGGTTGAGTTGTCAGAGTGCGCGGCGAAACTTGAGATGGATCAGTGGCGGATTCATCCAGTGCCAACGTGTGACCAATACCAGACGTCATCCTACGAGAGGATAACAGCGGAGCTAGAAGAGTTGGCTGGCATGGGCTTTCATGGTGATTGTGATCTCAACGCAGCGATTGGGCGCCAGCGAACGAGGATTGATGATACGAATCCAGCGACACGCGAGTTGATCGCTCGGGTTCCTGGCGTTGAGAATTGGCTGGAACTGATACCGACGGCGTCAGCACTGGCCTTGTTGTATGATCCGAACACCAAGCAATTAGCGAATGGCAAGCCGGTCTCGCCAGTGGTGCGCGACTGGGCCTGTAATATTTTGGATGCGCACGGTATTCGCAGTCGCGGTGAAATTGTTCAGGATATTCTTGCCAGGCACGTTATTGATCAAGCGTCTCTGGGCGCCGCAGAGCAGCAATGGGTTAGCTTAGCTTGCGGCGCTGCTCAGCCAGTTTGTCATGCGCTCCGGCACATCAAAGAGAGCGGCAACCCTACGCCGCGCGTCACACTGGTTGATCTTGACCGGTCGGCGCTCAAGGCCGCGCAAACGTATGCCCAGACAATGGAAGTCAGGCAGTTTACCAACGTTCGCTGTATGAATATTCTGCGCCCTCAGGGTGTAGTCTCGCCTGCGGTAGATGCACAAACCAACGTGGCAGCTCGAGCACTGCGGCGGCAGGTTGGTCTTGAGGCGGCTACGTACGATGCAGTCGATGCCGTTGGAATTTTGGAGTATGTGCCTGAGGTGCTTTTAGGTAAAGGCTCGACGGTGCTGCAGGTCGATGCGGCAACTTTTCTAGCCAATGCTGCCCAACTGGTGAAACCCGGCGGACTGCTGCTGGTTGGTAATATGCGTGATACGCATCCGCAGCTAGGCTTTACGCTCAATGTTGTGCAGTGGCCACATATCCAGCCCCGGTCAATCGAAACAATACAGCGGATCGCGGCGGCGGCGGGTCTGGGTGATTGGCAGGTTGATGTGTATTGTCCTGATGATGGCGTCTATGCACTATATGCTATGCATAGACCGAAGATTGGTGATACACTAGAAATATGACAAGGGAGTGGGCATGGAGATAGCGGGGCTAATCATTGCCGGGGTGATGTCGCTGATGTTTGGCCTTATGGTTGTGGCTCATCAACCACGCCAGCTGGCAACCCGGTTCTTTTTTGTGCTGACGGTTGGCATTGCGCTGTGGGCATTGGGTATCGCGGCGTTTTTAGCGACTAATGTGCTGGCGGCGGCACTGATATACCTGAGGATATATTACATCGGAGCAGCACTGATCGCGGCAGCCATGATCTCAGTGGCGACTCACATCGGTGCGCGGCGAACAACAAAATACGTGCCAGTCACTGCCTGGGTGTTATTTGGCATTGTTGCTACGGTGATTGTGGTGCGAGTTGATTGGCTGATAGCGCAGGTGGCGCTGAATGACCATACGGTCGTGATTCATCCGATCGGCTATTTCTTCTATATGGTGTATTTCATACTGCTATTTTTGGCGGCACTCATCATCCTCGCGCATCAGGCTCGTCGCCGCAGTGCGCTCTTGGTGCGCTCTCAGCTACGACTCATTTCCTATGCCTATGGCATTGCTGGCAGCGTAGGTATGATATTTAATTTACTGCTGCCGGCTGTTGGTCGCTATGACCTCATCTGGATTGGGCCGCTGAGCACTTTTATTTTTATACCGCTGGCATACCTGACGATTGTCAAACATCGTCTCTTCGGTTTGAAAGATGCGGCGGTGCGAACAATTGCGTACGCCATGCTGCTAAGCTTATTAACAATCGTATACTACACGGCAACCTATAGTATCTCGGCGATTGTCAGTGCGTTCAGTGGTCATGATATCGGCGGGATGCCAGGATTCTGGGGTGTGCTAGCGGCATTATTGTTAGGGTTTTTGTTTCAACCGACCAAGCAGTTTTTTGATCGCCTGACTGACAAGCTATTTTATCGACAGGGCTATACCATTGAAAGCTTTATCAACGAGATTGGGCAAATTTTGCTACATACGATGGGGCTGCGACTACTGACGACTCGGTTAGCGGTGTGCCTAACACGGCTTATCAAGGCGCGTCAGGTTATTTTTGCCGTGTATGATAATGGTCGCTTTCGGATATTTGGCTCACGTGGACACACTCGTCCGCCGCAGGTAGATCTAGCGGAGCTGGTAATGCAACACCAGCTTGAGCAGCTCGATGACGTGGCGGTGGTCGAATCACTGCCGGAGCAGTTACGGCGGACGATGAAACTACAAAAGCTGGCTATCGTCATGACATTGTCGCTACAGGAGGATATCGTTGGTTTTGTGCTGATCGGCGAAAGTCAGAAAAATAACTATGTCGAACGCGATCTCTCGATGCTTCGGGCGGTGCGTGGTGAGCTGGCGATTGCCATTAAAAATGCTCAGTCGATGGAGGAGGTGAATGAGCTGAATGCCGAGCTGCAGCAGCGTGTCGAGGCGGCGACGCAGGAGCTGCGGACGAGCAACCAGCAGCTACAGCGACTAGACGAAGCGAAGAATGAGTTTATTTCTATGGCGTCGCATCAACTGCGAACGCCACTAACCAGTATCAAGGGTTATCTCGACATGCTGCTCCAGGGTGATCTCGGTCCGGTTCGTTCGACCCAGAAAGCTGTTCTACGCGAGGCCTTTTCCTCGAGTGAGCGCATGGTACAACTGATCAATGACTTTCTTAGCATCTCTCGCTTGCAGACCGGGACATTCACTATGAACCGCCAGCTGGCCAACCTCGGTGATATTGTACAAAGTGAAATGGCTCTGCTGAAGATTGTGGCCAAGCAGCATAACATCACTCTTTCGGTACATATTGACGACGATGTTCCGACGTTGCCGATTGACGCCGAAAAACTCCGCCAAGTCATCATGAACATGATTGATAACGCAATCTTTTATTCTAAAGAACAAACAACTGTCAAGGTGTCGCTTTGCTGTGACGCGCAGGAAGTGGTGTTTACGGTCGAAGATCAAGGTATCGGTGTGCCAAAAGCTGAGCAGTCTGGCGTGTTTGGTAAATTCTTTCGCGCTTCAAATGCTCGCAAGCGTCGTCCTGACGGTACGGGCGTTGGCTTGTTTTTGGCGCGTAAAGTTGTGTTAGAGCACGGCGGATCAATGATCTTTACGTCAAAAGAAGACAAGGGCAGTATGTTTGGTTTTCGTCTGCCGCTTGATAGGCCGGCCGCGAACAAGAAAAAGGTGACAAGTCGCTAAGAAATATTGATTATCGGAACAGACTAATAATACCCGTGATAATCACAATAACGACGATGACTATTACTACGCCGATGCCGACACCACGCAGTAATTTTTTGCGTTCATATAGCCACTGACCGGCCGACGACCGGCTGACCGCCTGGATGCGCGTGACACTGGGTCGAGTTGTTGCGGCGTCAACACCAGAGTATTTCTTGGAGCGCTTTTTCTTCTGCTTTGCCATAATATTATTGTACCATGAAATGCCCCTCGGGGTGCGAGGGGTATCCACGTTAACCAGATTTATTATTACACATGACGTCGGCTGATGAGGTAGGCGACTCCAGCAGTGAGGAGGGCGCCAAGACCCAGTCCACCAACGAGCATGTCAGTGGCGTTACCGGTCCGTGGCAGTTCGCCAACGGTCGTCGGTGTGGCAGGTGGGTTCGTGGTTTGTGTGCCGCTCGAGGCTGAAGGTGACTGCTGATTATCATTGGTCGATGGCTGCTTCGACTGGTCTGGCGTTTTTGGTTCAGGCACCGGTGTAGCCGGCCGAGTTGGATTTACTGGTTGGGTCGGTGTCGGCTGTTTCGGATCGGTCGGCGCTGGTTTTGGTTGCGGCGTTGGCTGTGGTTTTGGCTGCGGAGCTGGGGCCTGCGGCTTGGCCACCTCTATAGTAGCACCACTGCAGTTGTTATGGCCCTCGAGCGAAATTTGATCACTCTTGATGCAGGTTGTACTAGTCAGTGTGCCCGCGACATATTGCTTGACAATAGCGTCGACAGTAAATGTTTTCGATTCATTTGGCTTGAGCTCACCAATCAGCGTCTGCCAGGTATTATTTTGAATCGTACCAGCGGATGCCTTTAGGTAGGCTACCCCTTGTGGTGCGGTATTGGTAACATACGTGTCATGTATAGTGGCGGTCCCTGTGTTAGTAACGGTTACTCGGTAGGTAAAGGCCTTGTTGACGGTGACTTTTTTGTGTTGTGCGCCATCAACAGTAGTTTTGACGGCAAACCCCAGTGTAATTTTTGGTGGTTTATCTGGGATTGGTTCGGGTTTCGGGTCAACTGGTTTCGGAATTGGCGTTGGCTTTGGTTTTGGATCTGGTGTTTTGCCGGGGACTGTGGCCTGCTTAGTGCAGGCATCGCTGGTCACCATTTCTTCTTTACCATTCACATCAACGACGATAAAGGCTTTGACCGTGTATGTGCCCGGTGTGAAGCCCTTGAATTCGTTACCAGTTTGATACACCTCTTTACCCTTGGCATCGTAGACTTTGTAAATTGTTGTCTTATAGATCGCGCCGCCATGAGCGGAATATTTGACTGAAAACTTGAAATTAGTAGTTGAAAACTGATCAACGCTGAGTGCATTACAGCTATAAACTGGCGTAGGTTTTGTATTCGTCGGTGTTTGCGCATTGGTATTAGCCGAATGATTGGAATCTAGTGCCCATAATGTGGTTGGCACCACTGTCGCTACCGCAACCATCGCTAGAACTGCATAATGGCGCAGCGACAATGAACGGAATAGTGATGACAAGTTTCGCATGACTTCCTCCTTTATCCTCATAACTCTACGTAGAATACACCAAAATGATGAAAAAGTCAATTTTCGCATGACTGGATAGCTAGACATAATATTATCAATCTGCTACAATACGACCTGTTTAATGGCCTCATCGTCTAACGGTTAGGACACCAGGTTTTCATCCTGGCAATCGGAGTTCGATTCTCCGTGGGGTCACCATTTTTATGAGATGCTTATCTCGTTCGTATTTGCAGTAGCTCGCTCAGCTTTGATAGCGAGCTATTTTTGTTGACGTCAAAACGTAAAAATACTCTGGTATAATAGACAGTAGGACACTTCAAAAAGAAAGGAGAAAATCCTCGAATGACAAAGACGACAGCCACGACTACAAAGAATAAACCTAAGAAACAGGCTGCATCTTCACCAGAGCGTAATATTCGATGTGAGGCAGTCATTGTCATTGAGGCGGCAATACTTGTTTGTTCAACGGGGGTATTCATAGGTCAACTACCGCTATTCTTTCAGAACCTTCAGGATATGCCGTTAGTACTGGCTGTCATTGGCGTAGCTATCGCATCACTCCTCGTTCAGGGTCTCATTGTCTTGAAGCAGTCCCGTCGAACTGACCAGTACCGGCAACGCATCGCTGCGCTTGCCATGGCTGTGGTGTATCCGGTGGTGCAATTCGTGGTATTGGCGCTGTTCTATATCTCTCAGGTTGGCCCATTTAGTTCAGCGCTTCGAGAGGTACCCGTGCGATATTTAGTGCTACACTAGCCTTTAATAACTCGCTCCCGGCTATATTGTTTATGGTGGCGTGTACGACTATTGGTTCACTGTGGCTATGGAAGATTATCGCGATGCCTAAGGGGGCGTCATATTGGCAGCCACGTCCAGCCGACCAACTATCTGAGGCGGAGAGAATCAAGCAGAGGCGGGGCCTGCGTTATCGCAATATTGGTCTAACCTTGATGGTGCGAGTGCCGTTCGCACTCATATGTGCGTTCATACTTGTCGTGACACTGTTGTATATTACTCCCGCAACTATTCTCTTTGTGATGATGATGGCGATGTCTGCGGTGGTGCCACATGCAGTCATTTTGAGCTTTGTTGTTGGGCTGGTGTATATGCTAAAGGGTGAGGTGTATTACAGGGTAAAGCATTGACAAATTATGAGAGGATCGCGTATAATGGAAATAAGCTTGCGTTCATACAGGGCATACGCCGTGTAAGCGCGCGGGCCTACCAGAACGGTCGCACGGATGCGGAAAACTAATCGTTTAGCAATATCAACTAATTATTAGGTCGACAATGCATCCTGTTCTTGTGCGAGAAGAAAGACTCAGTACGGTAGTCAGCGTTGATGGAGACATTGACACGGGAGAAGCGTTATTCGTAACCAAGCATCTGCCCATCGGGGCAAAAAACTCAAGCTAAGCGCAATATCGGCGTATGGCGGAATCTTTCTATTAGTTATTTCATTTCTGGCACTAAGTTATCAGACAGGTGGCGTCGCTATTCAGCAGGGCTCAGTCTCGGCCTCTCAGCCAGTCGCACCGTCTACTGGTGTGACACATGAGACAAATAAGGTTTCAGTAGATCAACTGGCGGCTGCTAATGCGGTAACCGATCTGGCTGAGACGGTCAATCTGCCAACTGCCGGTGATTTACGTGAAGCGACGGCAACGCTGTCAATCAAAAAAGAGTTGGCTCAGGGTGATACGGAGGTTATTTCTAAGCCACAGATTATCCAGCCTGAGAAATCAGCTCAGCGCGGCATCAAGACTTATGTTACTAAGCAGGGCGATACAATTGACTCGATTGCTAAGAAGTTTAATGTGACGGCCCAGACGGTGCGCTGGGCGAACAATACGACATCTGATGCGGTTGAAGCTGGCAAAACATTGATTATCCCGATGGTTGACGGCGTGGTCTACACTGTTAAGGACGGCGACACCATCGAAAAATTGGCAGAAAAGTATAAAGCAAATCCTGAACGAGTGGCATTGTATAACGACTTGGCAAATGGGGCGGCGCTAGCCAAAGATACACGAATTGTTCTGCCGGGTGGCGTATTGCCAGAAAATGAGCAGCCAGGTTACGTGGCGTCCCGCTCTGGCCGTCGGGGCTATGCAGGGCGGACAACGGGCGGCGCAGTCAGTGGTATCAGCTATGGTTACGCTCGAGCATCAGTTGGCAACCGATACGCTCTTGGCAACTGTACGTGGTATGTGTACGAGCGGCGGGCAGCACTTGGTCGACCAATTGGTAGCTTCTGGGGCAACGCGACGTCGTGGGCAGCAAGTGCTCGGGCGGCAGGCTTTGTCGTTAATCATACACCAGCACCAGGGGCAATCTTCCAGACAACATGGGGCGGCGGCGGTCTTGGCCACGTCGGTATGGTCGAGCGGGTTGAAGGTGGCACGATCTACGTTAGTGATATGAATTATGCGGGGTATAACGTCGTGACGCATCGAACGATCCCGATGTCTGAAGTTGGTCGGTATAACTTTATTCACTAGGATGCTCTAAGGCAATAAAGCGCCTCCGCTATCTCTCGGGAGCGCTTTTTGATATACTAAAATTATGTTTGTAGATACAGCGAAAGTGTTAGTGCGAGCTGGCAAGGGCGGCAACGGCGCAGTCAGTTTTCGGCATGAGAAATATGTTGATAAGGGTGGTCCTGATGGTGGCGACGGCGGACGTGGTGGTGATGTGGTGTTTTTGGCAACCAAAGACCTGAATACACTGCTGAATTTTCGCTACAGGCCAGAACTAAAAGCAGAGAATGGCGGTGACGGCAGTAAGCGTAATAAGCGTGGCAAAAGTGGCTCGCCGCTGGTTATCAAAGTACCAATGGGTACATTGGTCAAGCGCGACGGCAAGGTAGTTGCAGATTTGACGGCAGACCAGCAACAAGCAGTTGTTGCCCGGGGCGGTGACGGTGGCTTTGGTAACGCGCACTTTACGTCCAGTACGCGCCAAGCACCAAAGATGGCTGAGCTTGGCGAGGCGGGTGAAGAATTTGAGGCTGAGCTGGAATTGAAATTATTGGCCGACGTTGGCTTGGTTGGCTTTCCGAATGCTGGTAAATCGACATTCTTGAGCGTGGTTTCTAATGCTCGGCCGGAAATTGCCAATTATGAATTTACGACCTTGACGCCAAATTTGGGCGTAGCGGATGTTGATGATGGTTCAGTGTTGATTGCTGACATCCCGGGGTTGATTGAAGGCGCTTCGGAAGGTAAGGGTTTGGGCGATCAGTTCCTGCGCCACGTTGAGCGGACGGCCGTGTTGCTCCACATGATTGATGCGTATAGTGACGACCCAGCGGAAAAATACCAGACTATTCGCCGTGAGCTGGAAAAATATTCCGAGGAATTGGCGACGCGCCCAGAGATTATCGCTTTGACGAAATGTGAAGGATTGGATGATGAAATCATTGCCATGCAGTCGACAGCGTTACACAATGTAGCCAATGGTTCGCCAGTGGTGGCGATTTCCTCTCAGACACATGCTGGCGTGACGGAATTGCTACGCCTACTGCGTCGGGAAGTCACGAATTATCGAGTACGGGAAGCTGAGCTGACCGAAGAAGAGGACAGCGATTTGCCGGTTATTGCATTGGATGCACAAGCAGCGTCTGACGCCTGGACGGTAGAACGGGTGGTTGGCGCGGAGCCTGAAAATGCGGACGATGAAGATGCGGTCAGTTTCATTATCCACGGTGTTAAAATTGAAAAGTTTGCTCGTCGTACTAACTTTGATCAATTTGAATCGGTCAATCGCCTGCGCGACATCATGCGAAAAATGGGTATCACTCACGAGCTAATCCGTCAGGGTGCAGTCGGCGAGACCGTGGTGCAGATTGGCGAATCGAAGCCGTTTACGTTGGTTGAGTAGTAGGTTTGGGTGTCATCTCGTAGCTTTGCTATACTATAGGTATGGCGCAAACATTTTTCTTCTACGACCTCGAGACGAGTGGATTAAATCCACGGCAAGACCGCATCATGCAGTTTGCTGGGCAGCGGACGGACATGAATCTCGAGCCGATTGGTGAGCCGTATAATCTATTGGTGACGCTGAATGATGATACGTTGCCGAGTCCTGATGCACTAATGGTGACTGGTATCACACCGCAAAAAACGGTTGAAGAAGGTTACACCGAGGCGCAGTTTGCCCGGATGTTGAGCGAGGAGATTTTTACGCCGGACACCATCGCGGTTGGCTTCAATAATATTCGGTTTGACGACGAATTTATCCGCCATTTGTTGTGGCGCAATTTTCATGATCCGTACGAGTGGAGCTGGAAAGACGGTCGCTCGCGTTGGGATTTGCTGGATGTAGTGCGATTGACGCGAGCGCTCAGGCCGGAAGGAATCAATTGGCCGCTTGACGACAAAGGTGAGCCAAGTAACCGCTTGGAATTGATCACTAGCGCCAACGGTATTGCGCATGAAAATGCCCATGATGCCTTGGCGGACGTGACAGCGCTGATTGCCGTGACGAAATTGATTAAGCAAAAGCAGCCGCAGCTGTATGATTACTTGCTAAAAATGCGTGACAAAAAAGCAGTCCAACAGCTGGTTAATGTTGACGATAAAAAACCGTTTGTCTATGCCAGCGGTCGCTACGACAAAGAATTTGCTAAAACTACGGTGACCTTTCCGCTGACGACCAGTCGAAACGGCGGCGTGGTTGTCTATGACTTGCGGTATGATCCGATACCGTTTGTTGGGCTGAGTGCGGAGGAATTAACAAAGAAAATCTTTGCGTCGTGGGAGGAGCGGCAGGCTGAGGATTTCGTCAAATTGCCAGTCAAAGAATTGCAGTACAATCGCTGTCCAGCAGTGGCGCCGCTGGGTGTGCTGGAACAGGGCGATGGCTGGCAGAAGATTTCGCTTAGCACAGAAATTGTCCAACAGCATCAAAATATTTTGCTGAATCACCCAGATTTTGCCGAAAAATTGCGCAGTATTTTTGAAAACAAGCCAGCCTTCAAAAAATTGCCCGATCCAGAAGCACAACTGTACGATGGCTTTTTGCATGACCGCGATCGTATCCGTGTCGAAGCGGTGCGCAATGCCGATGAGCGCGAGCTGGCTGATTTTCATCCAGAGTTCCAAGATGAGCGTTTGGCGCCGCTGCTACTACACTACAAAGCGCGCAACTTTCCGCGCTCGCTCAGCGAAGATGATTTAGTGCAATGGGAAACATGGCGGGCGCAGCACTTGCAGGCGCAACTACCACAATTTATGGCGTCTCTGCAGCGTCTAGCGCCGACGGCGACTGACGAACAGCAGTTTATCTTGCAGGAATTACAGCTATGGGCGGAGGCGATACTGCCCACTGAGGACTAAGATGCGGTACTTAATTTATGGTGCGGGAACAATCGGTCTGACGTATGCACATTTATTAGCGGTACACCATGATGTGGATGTGCTCGTATTGCCTGAGCGGTATGAAGAGGTGTCGCAAGGCGTGCCACTTGCTATAAAGGATTTGCGTCAGCGTGACAATACGTATCAGTCGACGGTATTTTACCCACAGTGTGTCACATCGCCAGTAGGTTATTACGACGTTATATTAGTAACGGTTAATCGCTGTCAACTTCAATCGGTACTGCCGATACTAGCAAAGTATCAGCCTAAGGCTAGGTGGATTGGATTTATGCAAAATAATTGGAATCTGGCCAGTGAGGTTGATCAATATATATCGCCTGATGATTATTTTATTGCCTTCCCTTCCAGTATTGGCGGTGGGCGAGATAATAATGGCGTGAAGGTTATTATATTTCCAACACCGACGCGGGTTGGTGGTGCAAGGGCGGGAGCAAAGTTATTCATGCAGCATTTAAAAGAAGCTGGGGTAGCGAGCAGCTATGATGCTCGTCTGCTTGATTGGATGAAAGTTCATTATCTCCAGCAATCAGCAACTGCTGGCGCCATAGCTAGTAGTGGCAGTTTTTCGGCATTAACGCATGATCCAGGGGCGATTCGTCAGCTAATTATGGCACTTCGTGACGGTATGTCTCTATGTCGTCACCAAGGTGTTGCGGTGTGGCGAGTTTTCCCTTTCAATGTACTATCAATGATGCCGCTAAGGGTAGCTACTGCAATAATGCGGCATGCACTTCAACAGCCCGATGTAGTCGATATGGTAACGGGTCATATGAAGCACGGATTTAACGAATGGCTAGCTGGGTATGATGAAGTATTGGCTGACGGCAGGCGGTTAGGGGTTTTGATGCCGGTATGGCAGGCATATAATCCGGCTGTTCAGCGCTATAAGGCAACTATACACTAAGTTTATAATAACCCTTGCGATAGCTAGTCACGTGGTGCATAGTAAGAGTATGAATGCACAGTACACACTTCTTGGGCTTTTAGCGCAAGGATCAAACTATGGATATGAGTTAAAGAAGAAGTACGATGACTACTTTGGTAAAGATAAGCCAATTCTAGCCGGGCAGGTATATTCAACATTGGCGCGGTTAAAACGTGATGAAAAGGACATTATGAGCTACAAGAATGGTTGGAGACTCCCGAAGCGCCATCACCCCAACTACAGGCAACGATGTATATTAAGTCGGTACTCGCCATTCTCAAGGAGGGAGACGCCGCACCATACCTCGATAATCAGCGCACCGCACATATCCAACGCATGCGTGAGTTAACCACTCAGCGGCGTGATAGCGACTTGTCAAATATGCTACTGATTGATCATGCGTTGTTTCATTTGGAGGCAGATTTACGATGGATTGAACTAACTATCTCACGCTTAACAAAGTTAAAGGAGGAATTATTACATGGGCAAGCCAATTATTAGTGCGAGGAATATCAAGAAATCATTTGGACAGGCGCAAGCGCTGCGTGGTGTATCGCTTGATGTTATGGCCGGCGAGGTGCTAGCGATTATGGGGCCAAGTGGTTCGGGCAAATCAACATTATTGCACAGTCTAGCAGCGATTATCGGTGTTGATAGTGGTGAGATTCATTTTGATGGTCACCGTATTGATGTAATGAATGATGATAAACGTAGTATCTTGCGGCGGACTCGCTTTGGTTTCGTTTTTCAGTTTGGACAACTCGTGCCAGAATTGACCAGTCTCGATAATGTAGCCCTGCCTCTGCTGCTCAATGGTGCTAAGCGACAGGAGGCTTACAAGCAAGCTGAGCACTGGCTCAAAGCGGTCGGACTCAGCGACAAGGCTGGCAGCATGCTTGGTGAATTATCGGGTGGTCAGATGCAACGTGTAGCGATTGCTCGTGCTATGGTGACCAATCCAACCGTACTGTTTGCCGACGAGCCAACCGGATCGTTGGATAGCCTTAACTCGGAGAAGATTATGGAGTTATTTATTGCAACCGCTAAAGAGCATGGAACAACGGTTATCATGGTGACCCATGAACCGACGATTGCTGCGTATGCAGATCGTGAGATCATTGTTCGTGATGGTCAAATTGCAAGCGCTGGACATGTACAATCAGTGAGCTCTGATGTTCATAGCAGGAGGGCTATATAATGAGCGTTAGTTGGATGCTTCTTCGTAAATCTGGTCGCCAATCAATGGCCCGCCTCGTGCTGACATCGGCAGCTATCGCACTTGGTATAGTGTTGGTTTGTTATTTTGTAGCCGGTGTAAACGGTCTACTGAAACGGACCGACCGTGCGATTATTAATACGGCTATACTTCAAGCAAAGAATGCTGCACCGCAGCAGCGACAACGAGACACCACCGTCAAGCCGCTAAAGGCGTCAAACGTACAGCTAGGTAATTTGACAAAATGGCGCGATAAAAAAATTGATGTACTATCACTCCATGGCGCAGAAGGGTCGGTCCAGTTTGCTCAATTACCAACACCAGCATCTGGTGAATATTATATGTCAAAAGCCCTGGCCGAGAAGGTCGCCCAACATCCCGAGGATAAGATTATTGATAGATTTGGCAAGCATACAAAGTATCTTGGTACGATCCCTGATGCATACCTACAAAGTCCAGACGCACTGATGCTTATTCGAGGGGTGAGTACTGAGGAAGTTGCCGCCACGGATAAGGCCGCTCAGTCTCGTGGGCAATCATCATACTTTACCGATATATACTAAACTGATGCAACGGCTGGTCATCGCCAAACAATTAGGTGGCGTACAGCGTGAGAAACGCTATGCGGCATTGCGGTTGATTGGCGCCACAAAAAAGCAAGTGACACGAGTGATTCTCCTCGAGTCACTTATAGCTTCGATTGTCGGAGTTGTTATTGGTCTCGTAGCGTTTTGGCTGTTTCAGGCACCGCTACAGAATTTTGAGATGGGTGGTGCACGATTCTGGCCGGCTGATTTGCAGCTAAACTGGCTACAGTATCTGTTAATCATTGCATTGACACTGGCGTTAACTATTGGTGTGAGCTGGCGGCGGATGCGGCGAGCACAGATTTCACCACTTGGCGTAGCCCGGACGCAAGAAAAAGTAAAGAAGTTGCGTATTTGGCGAGTACTACCACTAGCAATAGGTCTTGGTATCTTTGCCTGGGCCTCGACTCCTGCGGGACATCAGTGGCTTCATGGGCAAGCAGATAGTTCATTAGGAGCAATGATGGTGCTCGCGGCGGGAGTGATGCTTGTTATGTTTGGCCTGGTATTGGCCGGTGGCTGGCTGACGAATTGTATCGCACGATGGTGCGCTCGGTGGGCGCGTAGCGGTCTGGTGCTGATCGCAAGTAAGCGTATCGCGGTACATTCGCGAGCTGTATTCCGCAGTGTCAGTGGTGTCGTCTTGGCACTATTTGCAGGGAGTTTTTATCTGACGGCAGTTAGTGGCATTGAAATGCTGAGTGCATCATCAGTTAATAATAATGGCTACTCACAGCGTAAGGGTAACTCTGCGATAATTATTGGTGATTCACTGCCGCAGTCAATGCAGCAAACTTTTAATAGGCAGCAATATATTGTAAATAGTGCAGCAATATATCCTCTCGAAAAAGGCCATGCTATGCGTTGTAGCGATCTAGCATCATACACTGAGCATACGTGCCCAAGCGGTGCTCGTCCGGATCAATTTGCACTCATCAATTTTGATGCGCCAGTTACGCAGTCGGTGACATTGATGGATACTGTTGAAACAAAGGGCAACGTTAATTATCTCGTGACTCTACAAAATGCAGTTGATGTTGATCAATTGCGAGGCCTAGTTGGTGAGCGACTACAATCAGCCAATCCAATGTGGGTCGTTGGTGGTGCTGATTCTAAGCGGCCAGCCATTAATCCAGTCATCAAAAACTTCGCCGATCTTGCCTATGTTGGTATGGGTGTGACATTGTTTGTCGCCGTAGCAAGTTTAATTGTATCGACGATTGGTGGACTCTTGGAGCGACGGAGATCACTGTTTACGTTACGGCTCGGTGGGATGAAGCTCAGTCAGCTAAAGCGCCTCGTTGGCTTTGAATCGCTAGTGCCGTTAGTGAGTGTCTCCCTACTCTCGTGTGCTATCGGTGTGTGGACAGGATTGGTATTTATCAGCATCCTTCCAACCTCCCTAAAGCCAGTTATTACACCACTATATTGCTTGATTGTTGGTGCTGGACTGGCAATGGCTATTGTTGGTATCTATATCATATTGCCAATGATCAAGAAGCTGACGTCACCAGAAGCAAATCAGACCGAGTAAGCGGGGCGGGGATATCTTTAGTTTGTTGCAACGGCCAATCGTGCTGTAGATTGGTCGTCAACCTTGGGAGTGGCATCAGCTTGTGCTAGATGACGTTGCGTCATTACGAGCCACGCTGCAACCATAGCTAGACTGACGTGCTGTGCTGTTGCGTGACGAGAATTTGCCACTAGACGGAGTTGTCGATTAATGCGACGCTGATCAAACTCTCCGATAATCTCGACACTACTCCAAAATGCAGTACTAATCGATTTTGCCCAGATAATACATACCGGCACAATGATCATCCAGAAGCCCATCATCACAGCTGCTGGCAGAATGATACCAGTGAATGGAAGTCTACCGATAACCATGAATGAAAACCACTCTTCGCGGGTCAGGTAAAATAAGGTTGCGACGGCAACGGCAATTCCACAGATGATCACAAACCTCTTCATGTATTTTACTATAACAGCTGATCATTATATTTGCAATCATAAGCATAATATGTTGCTATAAATACATCAAAATGTGATATTGAGGAGATTGTTCCGCCCGCTGCAACTGGAAAAATGAACGTCTATTCGGTATAATAGACCAGATATGCCAGAGGTAATTTGCGTCAAGGGCGCCCGTGAACACAATCTGAAAAATATTGACGTGGAGATCCCGCGCGATAAATTAGTGGTGATCACTGGTCTCAGTGGTAGTGGTAAGTCGTCGCTAGCGTTTGATACGATTTACGCCGAGGGGCAGCGTCGCTATGTCGAGAGTCTGTCGAGTTATGCGCGGCAATTTTTGGGCATTATGGATAAGCCGGATGTTGATAGTATCGAGGGCCTGAGTCCGGCGATTTCAATTGACCAGAAATCAACCAGCCGTAACCCGCGTTCAACCGTGGCGACGGTGACCGAGATTTATGATTATTTGCGACTCTTGTTCGCGCGGATTGGCACGCCGCATTGTCCGGCCCTCAAGCCAGACGGCACACGCTGCCATAAGCCAGTGTCACGCCGCACAGCCGAGGCGATTATCCAGGAGATTATCAAGCAATATGATGGCAAGCGATTGTTGCTACTCGCGCCAATTGTTAAAAATAAGAAGGGCGAGTTTGCACACATTCCAGAGCAGTATCAACGGTTAGGTTACGCCCGGGTGCGTGTGGATGGGGTGGTGTATGCGCTGGATGAGTTTCCGCAATTACAGAAAAGTTACAAGCATAGCATTGAGCTGGTGGTTGATCGCCTAGTGGTGAACAATGACCTAACTAGCCGGTTGAGCCAGAGCGTCGAGCAGGCGCTGGAGCTTGGCCAGGGTGTGGTTGAGGTGCTGGATGCTGATACGGATGAACTGAAGACGTTCTCGCAGCGATATGCCTGTGTTGATCATCCGGATGAGGAGATCCCAGAGCTTGAGCCGCGTCTGTTTAGTTTTAATGCACCGCAAGGGGCCTGTCCGAGTTGTACTGGACTTGGCAGTCGCTTGGAGGTTGATCCTCATTTAGTACTGAACGAGAATCTGACGATTGCCGAGGGGGCAATTCGGCCATACAACCGGATCAATGTCGATAATTTTTACATGCGCAAGATTTCGGCGGTAGCTGAGGCGCATGGTTTCAGTATTCGGACACCGGTCGGGCAGCTATCTGAGGAAGCGCGACACAAGGTACTGTACGGTACGGGTGATCAGAAATATCCGGTGCAGCTTGGCAATGGACGGTATTATGATGCAGTGTATGAGGGAGTAATTCCGAATCTGGAGCGACGTTGGAAAGAAACCGATAGTGAATTTATGCGTAAGGACATCGAGCGGTTTATGCGCCAGCGGGATTGTTATGTTTGCGGCGGCGCGCGGCTGAAGCCGGTTGTCCTAGCAGTAACGGTACAGGGTCTGAATATCATGGATATTTGCGACCTTGGCGTTGATGATGCGTTTGACTTGTTCACTCACAAGTTAACACTAAATGAGCAGCAGGCGATGATCGCCCGGCTTATTTTGAAAGAGATTACAGCACGGCTCGGGTTTATGAGTAATGTCGGGCTGAATTATTTGGAGTTAGGGCGCGCCGCCAATACACTGAGCGGCGGTGAGGCGCAGCGAATTCGGCTGGCAACGCAAATTGGCAGCGGTTTGCAGGGTGTGCTGTATGTGCTGGATGAGCCGTCGATTGGTTTGCACCAGCGTGATAATGACCGGCTAATTGCTACGCTGAAGCGTCTGCGCGATTTAGGTAACACGGTGCTAGTAGTCGAACACGACGAGGATACCATTCGGCAGAGCGACTTTTTGATTGACATGGGGCCGGGTGCTGGTGTTCATGGCGGCACGGTGGTGGCGCTGGGTGCGCCAAATGAGGTGGCTAAATGCACGGATAGTATAACCGGGCAGTATCTGTCGGGTGTAGAAAAAATTGCCGTACCAAAACACCGCCGCCAGGTTGATGCGAGCCGTCAACTAATCGTCCGCGGCGCTCGTGAGAATAATTTGAAACAAATTGATGTGGCATTTCCGTTGGGCCTGATGACAGTGGTGTCGGGTGTCTCAGGCAGCGGTAAGTCGACGCTAGTTAATGATATCGTCGCCAAGGAATTAGCGGCACGGCTCAACCGGGCTAGTGACGTACCTGGCGCACACGATAAAATTGAGGGAATAAAGCAGTTGGATAAAGCTATCGTCATCGATCAGTCACCAATTGGCCGTACGCCACGCTCTAATCCAGCGACCTACACTGGTATTTTTACGCCAATTCGCGAACTGTTTGCCAGTACTCCTGAGGCTAATGTCCGCGGTTATAAAGCTGGTCGGTTCAGTTTTAATGTCAAGGGCGGTCGCTGCGAAAACTGCCAAGGCGACGGTATGATCAAGATTGAAATGCATTTCTTGCCGGATGTCTACGTCCAGTGCGACGAATGCCACGGTAAGCGTTACAATCGTGAGGCGCTGGAAATTAAGTATAAAAATAAGACGATTGCTGATGTACTCGATATGACGGTTGAGCAAGCAGCGGACTTCTTTGATAGCGTGCCTAATATCGCTCGGAAATTACAGACGTTGGTCGAGGTTGGTCTTGGTTATATTAAGCTCGGTCAGCCAGCAACCACCTTTTCGGGTGGCGAGGCGCAGCGTATCAAGCTAGCGACGGAGCTTTCAAAGCGTTCGACGGGCAAGACGATGTACATTCTGGATGAGCCGACAACTGGGCTACATTCTGCCGATGTTAAGCGATTGCTGGGAATTTTGCAGCAGCTGGTTGACGGCGGTAACAGCATGATTATTATTGAGCACAATCTGGATGTGATTAAATCGGCCGACTGGATTATCGATATGGGGCCTGAGGGTGGTCTCGGCGGCGGTACGGTAGTAGCGAGCGGTACGCCAGAAGAAGTCGCCAACGTGCCAGAATCATTTACCGGTAGGTATCTGAAAAGTTTGCTGTAGTTGGACGTATAGCTACTAACGAGCAGGCTTCATCATGAAGGCTTATTGCTTTTTGCGGCGAGTCTTACCGAGTAGGACTGATACTTGTTGGCGCAGCGCCGCGCGAGTATGCTCCTGCTTGAGGGCGTGAATGATCATTGGCAGCACTGACAAGAAGATGATAATTAGTGCAGCGACCTCAATATTAATACCAGCGTCGGTGAGCGCTTTGCCAGCAAAGAATCCGAGGTAGGTGAAAAGTGTGGCCCAAATAACGCCGCCAATGATATTAAAGACGATAAAGGTTCGGTAGTGCATCTTGCTAGCGCCAGCCACGATTGGCGCAAACGTACGCACGATCGGTACAAATCGCGCCAGCACCACGGTAAGTGAGCCATGCTTTTCGTAAAACTTTTCGGCTTGCACGAGATATTTCTTCTTAAAGAAGCGAGAGTTTTTGCGTTCAAATAATTTACGGCCAACTTTATGTCCAAATGCGTAGCCAACGCTATCGCCAAGGATAGCCATGAACGAGAGTAGTAGTGCAAAGAAATGAATATCAATTGGCAGAATATGTTGCTGTACCATATAGCCAGCCGTAAACAGCAGGCTGTCACCCGGGAAAATGAAACCAAAGAGTAGGCCTGATTCGGCAAAGACAACCAGCAAAATCGCGACAACACCAAAATGAACAATAAAATCAATAAACGCGTGCATCATATCATTATGCATTATAGCATACTACCTAGAGACTGTGCTGGTTAGGCGTCAATAAAGCCGCCAGATTGATGCTGCCACAGTTTCGCGTAGTGGCCGCCGTGCTTAAGGAGCTGGTCATGCGAGCCATCCTCGATTATCTTGCCATTATGCATCACGATGATTCGATCAAGCTTTGCAATCGTTGAAAGTCGATGAGCGATGACGATTGAGGTACGGTTTTTCATCAGCGTCTTGAGCGATTTTTGGATCAGAACTTCTGACTCAGAATCAAGCGCCGAGGTCGCCTCGTCGAGGACCAAGATCGGTGCATCTTTCACGATGGCTCGAGCGATAGCGATGCGCTGGCGCTGTCCACCCGACAACTTGACGCCGCGTTCACCGACCAGTGTGTCAAATCCATCCTGCAGCTTGATGATAAAATCATAAGCCCCCGCCTTTTTGGCTGCCTGTTCAATCTCAGCGTCGGTGGCATTAGCCTTGCCGTAGGCAATGTTCTCGCGCACCGAACGGTGAAATAGTAGCGGCTCTTGTGGCACGTAAGCGATCTGCGAACGGAGGCTGGATTGTGTAACCTCGGCAATATCCTGCCCGTCAATCGTGATTGTGCCCGAGTCAATGTCGGCAAATCTCAGCAGTAATTTCGTCAGAGTCGTCTTGCCCGAACCACTAGAACCAACCAGCCCGACTTTTTCGCCTGGTGTAATATGCAGTGAAAAGTTGCGAAATAGCATCGCCCCCTTGCCTTCGTCATGCGTAAAGGTCACGGCATCAAAATCAATGACACCGCGATCAACATGAAGCTTTTTATCACTCTTATCAACAAGTGATGTTGGTGTGTGTAATATCTCAACCATCTCATGGGCGTCGCCGATGATCCGGTTATAATTGCGCATAATGCTATTCATATTCCACAGCTCACGGGTGACGCTGCCAGTATAGGTGATGATTAAGTACACTGCTGCGACCGAAACGATATTATGCTGTGCTGCATAAATAGCGAACACGATGGCACCGATTCGGATGCTGGTGTTTATCGTTGAGTAAACACTGCTGACAGTGAGAAATCCTCGCATAGTGGCTAGGCTAGCCTTGCGCCATGCATGATTCGTTTTATCAAATCGCTGCTGCTCGACTTTTTCAGCGCCAGATGATTTAACGGCAAGCACATTTGACACCATGTCAGCGAGGTTGCCGCTTACTTTGTTGCTGGCCTCCGCCTCACGCCTACTTAATTTGGCCATTGGGCGTGATCCAAAGAAGACGGCTACACCAAAGATGATCGAGACCATGAATAGAAAGAGCGCGTATTGCCAGAGTAACATCGACAGGATAACAATTGATCCGGTGAGTGAGATGACCAGCGGCAGCACTGCCCACACTAGCTCATCCCAAAACCGCTCAACACAGCTACTGAGCTTGCTGTTTTGGCTGACGAGCGAGCCGCCAAATTTGTTGGAGTGGAAAAACATGGTCTCGCCAGATAGCTTAGCGAATACCTTGTTTGCGATGTCGCGCTGCATAATGGTTTCTAGCGTCCACATCAAATATAGTACTATCCGCCACCCAATAATCTCTGACCATAGCTGACTTATGCCATAGAAAATTACCAATGTCCACACAGAGTCAGTCTGCAGCTGAGCATGTTGAATCATATCCAGGAGCTGTGCGATAATCAGTGGCCCGACAATTGTGCCTACTGCTAAGGTTAGTGTCGCTGTGATGAGAGCAAGGTTGCGCCGCCATTTGTATGGACGTGATGCTCGCCATAGTAATTGTAATGTTGTTTTTGCGTGTTGTTGTCGCAAGGTAAAACTCCTATAATTTATATTTTAATACAAAGATAAGTCATCTACAGTCCACTATGGTGTATGGTGGACTTGGGTGACCAAGACTCACGGTAATGATGTATCTCATTGTATAACAGAGGTGTGTCGACTGTCAACTGATGGAAGAACCGTCAATGTTGCGACGGTCTTACCATTTATTACCCAATAAATATGGTATAATAAAGACATGAAACGCGAAATTGTAAATTTTTTTACTGAAGGTGGCCGTAAAATACTAACGCAAGAAGCCGTACCCGTCAAACATGAGGACATAGGGAGCGATCATGTGCAACAGACCATAGACGATATGCTCGAGACGCTGCGTTCACAGGGTCCCGGAGGCGTAGGTATCGCCGCTAATCAAATTGGGAGCGATCTCGCAATCTTTATCATTGATGTGCGGCCGCCTGAGGATGCAAAAGTCGAGCCATTTCGGCTTGTGGCAATTAACCCCAAGATCGTTGAATACAGCGGTGAACCTGTGAAGAGCTTGAATCCAGAGGGCTGCCTGAGCGGAGTGACGGGTGATTCTGAAACGACACCAATGGGTTTTACCACGCGTTACCCTGAGGTTACGTTGCGCTGGACAGATGAGCAGGGCGAGACGCATGAACAGGCCTTTGATAGTATGTATGCTTGGGTTATCCAGCACGAAACAGATCATTTGAACGGTATCTTTTTTACAGACAGAATAAAAAGTGGGCCGCGGACAGAGAAGGCCGCCCTGGCTGAGTTGGCGATCCGCAGAGCGTCAACTAACAGTACTCAGGAATGACGTAGCTATTGAGATTATCTAATCTCTGATTCTATGAGAGGAGCGTGACACGTCTACGCCTCTACACTAGGGAAGTCGACTTCCCTAGTTTTTCTAATCCGATCGCGCTACACTAAAGCCAAAGGAGGCGATATGAGTTTTGAAGCAAAGATCCATGAGGCACAGACGAAAATTTTGCGGGAATTGTTATTTTTGCCAGCGGCCAATTTCGCAACACTACAAAAAGCAAGCGGTCTGGAAAGCGATCATATTAAATTTCACATCAAACGGCTCGTTGAGCTAGGTTATGTGCAGAAAGTCGACGGCGGGTACTGCCTCTCGGTCAAGGGTAAGGAGTACGCGAATAAGCTTGATACTGATGCCGGTGTTATTGAGCGGCAGCCAAAGGTGGCAGTTATGCTCGTTATCGAGCGTGAGCATGCTGGAGAAAAACAGTATTTGTTGCAGCAGCGGCTCAAGCACCCCTACTATGGGTTTTGGGGTGCGCCTACTGGCAAAGTGCGGTGGGCCGAGTCAATCGTCAATGCGGCCTCGCGTGAATTGACGGAGGAGACGGGCTTACGGGGTGAATTTGTTCATCGCGGGGTGTACCATGAATGTGTGCGCCATGCGCAAACAGGTGAAATTATCGAAGATAAGATCTTTCACCTGATGTTTTGCAAGGTATTTTCAGGCAAATTGGCCGTACAGTTTGAGGGCGGCAGAAATGCCTGGCGTACGCTCGACGAGATGCGTGATGAGCCAAAAAAGTACAAGAGTTTTTTGCGAGAAATCACGGCGTGTATCAACGGGTGCGGCGAGTTGACTGAAATAATATATGAATATGGTAATGCGGAGTTCTAAACCACGGGCAGTACGTGCGGTATTGTGCGGGTCTTACAGGCGCGATATTGACGGGTTACAGCGAGCTTACGACGAGCTAGCCGCAACCGGCTGTCAGGTATTGTCACCGCGACGAGTGGACTTTATGGACGGTGAATTTGTTGTTGATGCTGCAGAAGTTGGCCTGTCGCCTCGAGAGATAGAAAACTGGCATTTACGGGCTATTGAGCAGTCTGATTTTATTTTACTGCATGCCCCCAAAGGCTATGTTGGCATAAGTGCTGCGATGGAGATCGGTTATGCTCTCGCATTAAAGAAACCAATCTTTTCACGAACAGCACCGGTTGATATTATGCTGCGTGAACTAGTTTACGTTGTTCCGAGCGTGTATGATGCATTATACATCTTGGGATTTCGGAGCTAATAAATAGATTTACGTCCATAACTTGCATGGGGGTGTATAATAAAGTCTATGAACAAATCAATGACAATAGTAAGGCAGGAAGTCTGCCGACTGCTTGGCGGCGATACGTCAGGCCATAGCGACGAATGTGGCACGGCTAGCAGAGCGATTCGCGAATGAGCATAAAGAAGCGGCTTCAATGGACGAAGTGCTGCTGACGGCATGGCTACACGACGTTGATGATTATAAATTAGTTGGCAAAAAGCAAGCGGATGAACTCAATAATGCCACGTCAATTATGACGAAGGCTGGTGTTGCGGCTGATTTGCAGGATGCGGTGCGTTATAATATTGCTCGGATTGGCTATAGTCGTTATCTACATGGTGTGCGGCCAGAGCGTCTAGCTGGTCAGCTGGTGTCTGACGCTGATATGTGTGATGCGATTGGGGCATGCGGTATCGAGCGGGCACTTATTTATGCGGTGAATCACGGTAGTTGTCGGATATTTGATCCAACTGTTTGGCCTGATGTGAACATTGATGCGCGTCGATATAACGCTAACGGTGGCACGCATGATGGCGATAGCTTCATTAATTATTTCTTTGAGAAGTTGTTGAAGCTAGCAAAGATTATGATGACCGACCCGGGCCGAGACGAAGCATTAATTCGTCAACAAACTATGGTTACCTTTCTTCGTGCCTATTTTCGAGAAAAGAATGTACCGGAGTGGAGCGATTTCCTGGAAGAATATCTTACTTCAATGGATGAGTAGAGGTATATTGCTCTTCCCAGGTCGTTATAGCCTGCCAAATTGTTTCGTTGATTGCACTATACAGCTCAGCTACCATGGCGATATCCGATGAAAACTCACTGTCTACTTGCTCGGCCGATGCTGCGTGTAATTCGTCAGCCAGTTTGTCGAACAGCAGCATACGTTGTTGAGTGTAGGTGACTAGCGGCTTGATATCAAGAGCGATATGCTGCCGTCGTGAACTGTCTGTTTGATAGGAGATCATATCAAGTGTTTCTAGGTAGCGTAGTCCACCGGTAATGGCCGCCTTGCTGAAGCCAGTTTGCTCGTGGAGGCTTGTGTGGCTATGGTGATACGGTGGGGCGATCAGGAGGCAATGGATGATCGTTGCTGAGGCCGGTGGGATGCCGAGCGAGATCAAGGTAGCTATGATATTTTTTGAGTTTATATCCATGTGAACAATATATCACATAATATTGATGAAGGATAGCCTGTAGCATGAACAGTATAGAATGGTTGTGATATACTAACGTAATGACTAGGCCGTTGCTGTATGATGAAATCGATCAAGATAGTATGAATGCTTCGTTTCATGCTCGTGGTTGGCCGCCAGTCTATACCGCTTCGCCCTGCTCACGTATCGTGCTGGTTGGTCAGGCGCCGGGACGAATAGCGCAGGAAACACGCACGCCATGGAATGATGCCAGTGGTCGCACATTGCGTCAGTGGCTGGGGGTTACCGATGAACAATTTTATGATCCTAGTTTGTTTGCTCTAATGCCAATGGATTTTTATTATCCAGGTAAGGCTGCGCATGGTGATTTACCGCCGCGACCGGAATTTGCCAAAAAGTGGCATCCACGGCTGCTAGCACAGATGCCGGATGTGAGGCTGACGATTTTAGTCGGTGCTCATGCTCAGCAATACTATCTCAACAAACAGGCGAAGCGCAACCTGACCGAAACAGTCGCGCATTATATGGAGTATCTGCCTCATTATTTTCCACTTGTCCATCCGTCACCGCTTAACTTCCGCTGGCGGGCGCGCAATCCATGGTTCGAAATGAACGTCATTCCGATTCTGTCTAAGATGGTCAAAGAATTAGCACAGTAGTCAAGATCATGGTAGGGTATTCATACTAACATAGCTTTGCGGTCAATCTTTTTGTAGCACGAGGCCACTTCGTGTCGGTATGTATACACGTATAATATGCTCGTTGCCATGTGGCGTCGTAAAGTAGCGGCCGTTAGGATTAACCCGGCCCTGCCCGCCAAATTGCTTGTCGTCGCTGTCCAAAATTACGCTGTATGACCCAGCCGCTGCTGGTACGCCGTAATCTGTCCACGACTGGCTGGGCGAAAAGTTCATAATAAACAGCAGATCGCCGCGTATGAAACTAACCACATGGTCGTGTTGGCGAACGGTGAGGTAGTGAATGCCCGAGTCGTCAACGGTTTTAATGAGCTTCATCAGGCTCGCGTCAAATTCGCCCAGCCATTGGTATTTGAGAAAACCATTGTCGCGTAAACTCCATTGTCTGCGAGCGTGCTTGAACGACCAATGATTACCCTGGCGCGGAAAGTCGATCCACTCGGGATATCCAAATTCATTGCCCATGAAATTAAGGTAGCCGCCACCATGTAGTCCGGCGGTCAGTAGCCGAATTAGTTTGTGCAGCGCCACGCCGCGCTCTACTGTCAGGTCGGGGTTGGCTTTGTCCATGTGCCAATACATGGCTTTGTCGATCAGTCGAAAAATCAGTGTCTTGTCGCCGACCAAGGCCTGGTCGTGACTCTCGGCGTAGGTGATGACTTTTTCCTCTGGGCGGTGCGAACTCAGCGTATGCACCAGCTCGCCCAAATCCCAATCTTCGTCGCGCTTTTCCTTCAGTGTTTTGATCCAGAGGTCGGGCGCGCCCATTGCCAATCGATAATCAAAGCCTAAACCGCCGTACTCAGCCGGTGCCGCCAAGCCCGGTAGTCCGCTCATTTCCTCAGCAATGGTCGTGGCATCGGGGCGAACAGCGTGAATGACGTCATTTGCCAGTCTGAGATAGACCAGGGTGTCCTTGTCAACGTCATCAGTAAAATAATCGTCATAGCTGGTGAAACTTTTGCCTAGACCGTGGTCGTGATATAGCATGCTGGTCACGCCGTCAAACCGAAAACCGTCAACGTGGTATTCATCCAACCACCAGCGGCAATTGCTGGCCAAAAAGTGCAGTACTTCCGGCTTGCCATAATCAAACAGCCGCGAATCCCACGCTGGATGGTCGTGAGCTTTGAAATATTGCGTCGGGTCACCCGCGAAATTGCCCAGGCCCTCGACTTCATTTTTGGCGGCATGAGCATGAACAATGTCAATGATGACGCGCAGCCCCAGTCCGTGCGCCGCGTCAACTAACCGCTTGAAATCATCCGGTATGCCAAAGCGCGATGACACGGCGAAAAAATTACTAACATGATAGCCAAAACTACCGTAGTACGGGTGTTCGGCGATGGCCATCAATTGGATGGTGTTGTATCCTGCTTGTTTGATGCGTGGCAGGACGCCCGCGGTAAATTCGTTGAAGCTAGCAACCTTTTCCTCCTCGCTGCTCATACCGACATGTGCCTCGTAAATCAGCGGCACGTTTGGCGCAGGCGGAATGTCATGCTGCCACTGATATGGCTCATCAGGCTGCCACACCACGGCTGAAAAATCCACCGAATCATCGTCCTGGACGACATAGGTGGCATATGACGGCAGCCGCCAACCGTCGCCACCTGGCCAATAGGCACGTAGTTTATATTTCTGGCCGTGGTGCAGCGCATCTCTCGGCAAATCAACACTCCATTCGCCATGCGCGCCAGGCTGCAGGGCAAATTCCTCGCGCTCCTGCCAGTCAGAAAACTCGCCCACCAAAACCAGCCGCGTAGCATTTGGCGCCCATTCACGAAATGTCCAGCCTGCCTCTGTTTGGCGCAAACCAAAATGATGAAATCCTAAGGCGAACTCCGCCGGCGATTTGCCACCCAAAACCTTCGTTAGCGTCGACGAAACATAAGTCTCACGATCCTTAATGACGCTCTCATGCGGCGCCAGCCACGGGTCAAGCTCAACCAGCGTTTTCTTGCTCATGCTTCTAGTGTAGCGGAAAAAACTGATATAATCTATCAAATGAAACCGTTTTCTTTTGAAATAACTTCGCGGCTGGATAAGACATTGGCGCGCACCGGTATTATTCACACGCCGCACGGGGATATCACAACACCGGCGTTTATCGTGGTTGGAACTAAGGCTAACGTCAAGGCGATGGTGCCAGAAATGGTGGCGGATGTCGGCGCGCAGGCGGTGCTGGCGAACGCCTATCATCTATATTTGCAGCCGGGTCATGAACTGATTGAAAAGGCTGGCTATTTGGGCAAGTTTATGCACTGGGATGGGCCGACGTTCACTGATAGCGGCGGCTTTCAGGTGCTGAGTCTGGGCTCGGGTTTTAAGAAGGTGCTGGCAATGAGTACGGATGTTGATGAGGAAATTGCCATTGCTAAAAAATCGTCGCGCCACGCTTGGGTGGACGAAAACGGCGTGATGTTCAAGTCGCACCTTGACGGCTCGTACCACAAATTTACACCAGAATTATCTATGCAAATCCAAGCCGGGATCGGTGCGGATATTACTTTCACCTTTGATGAACTGACCTCGCTGATTGATCCGTATGACTATCAAGTGGAAGCTTTGGCGCGGACACACGCTTGGGCGGAGCGGAGTTTGGCGGAAGTTAAGCGTATGCGTGAAGCCCATCCCGACAAACCGTATCAAGCGTTATTTGCCGTGCTGCAGGGTGCGAATTACGAGGATCTGCGTAAGCAAACGGCTGAGTTTCTAGGCGCAATGGATTTTGACGGCTACGGCATCGGCGGCGCACTGGAAAAGGAAACCATGGCGCAGATAATTCAGTGGGTTAATCAAATCTTGCCCGAGAACAAGCCGCGGCATTTACTCGGCATCTCCGAGCCGGATGACATCTTTGCGGCGATTGAGCAGGGAATTGATACCTTTGACTGTGTCAGTCCGACGCGCGTGGCTAGAAACGGTGCGGCCTATACGCCGTGTGGTCGGGTCAATGTTCGCGGCCAGAAATACCGCGAACTGTTTGAACCAATTATGGAAGATTGCGATTGCTATACTTGCCGCCATTACACCGCCGCCTATCTCTGTCATTTACTCCATGCCCGCGAATCTCTGGCTGGCACATTGCTATCAATCCACAACGAGCGATTTATCGTTAAATTGGTTGATGACATCCGCGCCAGCCTGGAGGACGGGACATTTTATGAGTTTCGCGAGGCGTTTTTGGCGACATATTATCGCCGCTAATGCGAGAGAATTATTCGACTGTCACGCTCTTTGCGAGGTTGCGCGGCTGATCGACGTCATGGCCACGCTTGACAGCCACGTGATAGGCTAGGAGTTGCGACACGACATTGAACAGAAGTGGCGTGAGGTGCGATAGCTTCGTTGCGACACGGATCACCGTTTCGCCCGGCACCTTTTTCGTCGTGTCGGTGATGACAATGGCGTGAGCACCGCGAGTATTCATCTCGATCAAGTTGCTCTGGGATTTTTCGTATAACCAATTGTCTTGGATATAGCAGACTTCAAAGAAATGGTCATCAATCAGGGCGATCGGACCGTGTTTCAGCTCACCGGCGGCATACGCTTCGGCATGAATGTAGCTTACCTCTTTGAGCTTTAGTGCACCCTCCATAGCGATCGGATACAGCGTATCGCGGCCGATGTAGAGTGCGTGATTGTAATCAGCATACGCCCGAGCGATGGAAGGTATCTCAGCACCTTGTTTATCGAGGACTTTTTGGATCTCGCTTGGCAGTATCGCTAATTCTTGTACAAATTCATCAATAAATTGTGGGTTGGTGCCCTTGGCATTGGCGAGCATAATACCAAAGATCGTCAGAGCAGCGACTTGTGAGGTAAAGGCCTTGGTGCTGGCGACACTAATCTCGGCGCCAACGTGCAAGTACACGCCGCCATCAACCGCTCGGGCGATTGTACTGCCGACGGCATTGACGACGCCGAGGCATTTAACGCCACGTCGCTTCAATTCATTCAGGCAGGCAAGGGTGTCGGCCGTTTCGCCACTCTGGCTAACAATCATAGCGACCGAGTGTTCAGGTACGTTGAATGCGCGGTAGCGTAGCTCACTGGCGATCTCGACGCTGATAGTCACGTCATCGGTCAGTTGCTCGATAAAGTAGCTGGCTTGCACACCGGCAAAATAGGCAGTGCCGCAGCCGACGATGATGACGTGCTTGACTTGGCGCAGTTCGTCGTTGCTCATATTGAGACCGCCCAGGCGCGCATATTTTTGGTCGGGTAGTACGCGGCCGGCCAGGGTGGACGTGAGACTGGTTGGCTGTTCGTAAATTTCTTTGGCGAGGAAATGGTCAAAGCCCTGCTTCTGAATCGCCTGCATATCCATGTCGAGCATCTCGATCTTGACGTCAAGCTTTTGCGATTCTATTGTCTGTAACTCTAGCCCATTGCGGGTGCAGCGGCCAATTTCACCATCGTGTAGATATACCACTTGATTGGTGTAGCCAACCAGCGCCGAAGCGTCACTGGCGATATATGTTTCGCCATCTCCGACGCCAATGATCAGCGGGCTGCCTTGGCGAGCCACGATAATTTCTTCGGGGTTCGTGGTGTCAAGTACCGCAATGCCATACGCACCAACTACCATCTTCAATGCGCCGGTGACTGCTGTCAGTAAGTCTGGTGAGTCACGCCGCAGATAGTCAATCAGGGCCGCCAGCACCTCGCTATCGGTATCGCTCTTAAACTCGTACTCATGGCCAGAAAGCATCGTTTTAAGGTCTTGGTAGTTCTCAATGATACCGTTATGTACCAGATAAATCTCGCCAACATGGTGTGGGTGAGCATTGCGTTTACTTGGTTCACCATGCGTTGCCCAGCGGGTGTGTCCGATGCCGACCGTATCGCTCGTCTTATGTTGTCCGACGAGCTCTTCCAGCGCTGCCACCTTGCCTTTGGTGCGCAGCAGGGTTGGTGTGGCAGAACCCGACAGGGTAACAATTCCGGCGCTGTCATAGCCGCGGTACTCGAGCCGCTTGAGCTCAGCGACGAGGATATTCTGCGCCTCGCGTTCACCGATATAGCCAACAATTCCACACATAGATTATTTCTCCTTTAGTATTAACTGATACACGCCTCTCAGTATAAGACATCATAGAGAAAATAACCAATAAAAAGTAATAATTACAACAATTTACTACTGTAAGAAAGTGTTGTATATAATACAATAACTAC
The DNA here is from genome assembly GCA_013099195.1 of Candidatus Saccharibacteria bacterium oral taxon 488. Lineage (NCBI taxonomy): Bacteria > Candidatus Saccharimonadota > Candidatus Saccharibacteria bacterium oral taxon 488. Next base: position 620,699 of record CP039999.1, on the reverse strand, counting down.
TACCACTCAAAATGAATACAGCACTTAGCAAGTATACTCGTCGCAATGTAGTGTCCACTAGCAGCGATTAACAAGACTGGAACCGGTAATGACAGAAGTGCATGAAAAGGAGCGATACCAAGTTGGTGGCAGCACCCAAGTACGGTGCCAATGAGCGCGAGGTAAACAATAACAAATTTCGTACCACTAACGCTGAGCCTATCGAGGATACGCTTAACGTAGAAAAACGTAACGCCATAGCAGACTGCGATGAGGATAAATAGAAAGAATAACAGGAAAATAGCAGACTGTCCGCTCGTTTTGATGAATAAAGTAGTGAGCTTGATAAGCATCCAAGCCATAGAGAGGGTCATTGTCAGAATAAGAGCAATGCCCAACGAAGGTAGCTTTGGTAAGTTGGTTTGACGGCGACGATCATATTCGGCATTTAACTCCTGACGCTCGTCATACGATAATCGTTTTGGGTATACACCGGCGCGAGCTGCTTCGGGTGTTACTTTCTTAGAAAAGATACTCATGCTCATAGTATAAACCCTATTTACAACAGTTTGCAAACCAGTTATAATCAAGAACATACGCCGTGAGGTCTGTTTAATGGACTGTACCCGCGTGAAAATATAATTAAATAAAGGAGAACTTCTACAAATGGCAGATGCATTTGACCGAAGCAAGCCGCACGTGAACGTCGGTACTATGGGCCACGTTGACCACGGCAAGACGACACTGACCGCCGCAATTACGGCAGTGCTCGCAAAGCGCCTCCCAAGCGCAGTTAACAAACCCATTGCGTACGACCAGATCGATAACGCACCAGAAGAGCGCCAGCGCGGTATTACCATCGCCAGCTCACACCAAGAATACGAGTCACCGAACCGTCATTATGCACACGTTGACATGCCAGGCCACGCTGACTACGTCAAGAACATGATCACTGGTGCTGCCCAGGTTGATGGCGCGATCCTCGTGATTGCGGCAACCGACGGCCCGATGCCACAAACCCGCGAGCACGTGCTGCTGGCGAAGCAGGTTGGCGTGCCAAAGATCGTTGTCTTCCTCAACAAGATGGACATGGCTGACGCAGATATGGTCGAGCTGATTGAGGAAGAGGTTCGTGAACTGCTTGCCAAGAACGGCTTTGACGAGAATGCTCCAATTATCAAGGGTTCGGCTCTTAAGGCATTGGAGGGCGATGAGAAGTACGAAGACGCCATCATGGAGCTGGTTGATGCTATGGATAGCTATATCCCAGAGCCACCACGCGACATGGACAAGCCATTCATTATGCCAATTGAGGACGTCTTCTCGATCAAGGGTCGCGGTACTGTGGCAACTGGTCGTATCGAGCAGGGTGTTGTTAAGCTGAACGACGAGGTTGAAATCGTTGGTATCCGCCCAACTCAGAAATCAGTAGTCACTGGTATTGAGGCGTTTAAGAAGTCTCTGGATCAGGGTCAAGCAGGTGACAATGCCGGCGTTTTGCTACGCGGTATTGAGCGCAGCGATATTGAGCGCGGTCAGGTTTTGGCTAAGCCAGGTACGATTACACCACACACCGAGTTTGAAGCTGAGGTGTACATCCTGAAGAAGGAAGAAGGCGGTCGCCACACTCCATTCTCCAAGGGTTACAAGCCACAGTTCTACTTCCGCACCACTGACGTGACGGGTGAAGTTGAGCTGCCAGCTGACAAAGAAATGGTCATGCCAGGCGACACCGTAACCTTCAAGGTTAAGTTGCTCGCCCCAATCGCTATGGAGCAAGGTTTGAACTTTGCCATCCGCGAAGGTGGCCGTACCGTTGGTGCTGGTGTGGTGACAAAGATTAACAAATAGTCTTTACACTGCAACCCAAAAATCCCCCGGTTTCCGGGGGATTTTTTAATGATATATTACTATGAGTATCTTGACAAAACAACAAGATAGCGTTACAGTAGAGAAGTTATCGCAATAAAAATTAGGAGACAAACATGAATAGACAGAAGTTGGTGATCGTCGGTGCGGGTGGCATGGTCGGTGCGACGGCGGCGTACGCCTGTGCACTGCGGAGTGTAGTTGAGGAAATTGTGTTGATCGACCGCAACCCTGACTTGGCGTGGGGGCAGGCGGCTGATATCAATGACGCAATGGGAATTGATCGGTGTGTTGTGGTGCGGCCAGGCAGTTATGACGATATCAAGACTGATGATATCGTGGTTATCACCGCTGGTGCGCCGCAGCAGCCGGGGCAGACACGATTGGAGTTACTTGGCGTGAACGCTGAGATTATGCGTGGGACTATTAGGAATATTATGAAAAATGGTGCTCATCCATATATCATTGTAGTGTCGAATCCGGTCGATGCATTAACGTATGTGGCGCTGAAGGAATCGGGCTTGCCAAAGGGTCGGGTGTTTGGTACCGGAACGACGCTCGATACGTCGCGGCTTAAGTCGTATATCGCGGATCAGCTAGATGTACATAGTCGAGAGGTTGATGCCTATATTTTAGGGGAGCATGGTGATTCATCATTTGCGACAATTGAATCAGCGCAAGTCGGTGAGGTACCACTTGCTGATTATCCGGGATTTAAGCCAGCGATGGTCGACGGTATTGAGGAGAAAATTCGTCAGCGGGCATACCGGGTGATCGAGACCAAGCGGTCGACGTATTATGCAATTGGTTTCGTTATCTCCAAGATTGTCTCGGCACTACGCTCATCGTCGCGTTCAGTATATCCAGTTTGCTCACTGGTTGAGGGCGAGTATGGACTGCACGATGTAGTGCTTGGCCTACCGTCAACGATTTGTGCAGATGGTGTAAAAATCTTGACAGGGTATCCGCTTAATGAGCGCGAGCAGGCGGCGCTACGTCATTCAGCCGAGGTGGTAACGGAGGCAATTCGTAGTTTAGAGTAATGCTTGACGGAATAAATATTATATGTTACAGTATAGATTACTATGGAAGAGTTGTCGCACAAAAAAGCGCAAAAATTAAGAGTCGAAACACTTGGTGAGTATATCAATCCGCTAGCAGGTGATATTTACGAGACCGCCTTGAATTTGTTTCCGGCTCGGACACTAGAGGAGATGCAAATTGTTATTGATGAGAACAGTGGTGACTTCAGAGGTGGTGAGGGCGAAGCATTGGATGGTGAGAAAATTCCAATGATTGTCATCGGCACGAGGGAGATGCTGTCTAGTCCGAATCTTGTAGCACGGATGTCGTCTCGACTGGGTGTGCCGCGTGAGCGACTTGAGGATGCAGAAATAGGTCGTCAAATCGTCGGGTTGATAGCGTTTTGTCACGAGTTAGGGCACGTAATCCAGCTTGACAAAAAGGTAATGCAGGTTTTTGGTGAGATAGATAATACCATCGTACCTCTACCGGTGGACTATACTAGTGAGCAATACCAAGAATATGTCCGGTCTGACCACGAAGCTAATGCCGATTATATTGCAGCCTGTATTTTGGCGGCGAGCCAGTTAGGTGAAGCTATGGGTTATCGGCCACCGATTGAAGATGTCGCACAGTGGCGCCAGTGGGTGGCAGCAAATCCGGTGGTTCTTGACTAGCCATACTTCAGGTATTGTGATATAATTGCCGGGCAGTATTAATTTACTCCGAGAACTCGGCCGTCCGCGAGGCATGGACGTGAGCAGAGGTTACGGAGTCGCACATAAAGGAGGAGCTATGGCTCAAGACACTGGTATTAAGATTCGTATTCGCCTGAAAGCGTACGACCATAAAGTCATCGACCAGTCAGCAAAACAAATTATCGATACGGCAATTCGCACCGGCGCGAGCGTAGCTGGCCCTGTGCCGCTGCCGACTCGTCGCAGCACCTACACGGTGGTAAAGAGCCCGCACGTCTACAAAATGGGCGGCGAGAGTTACGAGATGCGCACCCATAAGCGCCTTATTGACATTACCAATGCCACACCAAAAACGATTGATAGCCTACAGAATCTGAGCTTACCGGCTGGTGTTGACGCTGAGATTCGGATGTAATTTCCCTAATCGTACAGCAGAATTTACCACGATCCCGCTTGATAAGCATAAGCGGGATTGTTTTTATGTAGAAAACGTAGTACGGTAGGAGTGTACTAAATAAATACCGTCTATGACGGTGGAGGGATGTATGGGAATACTAAAGAAAACAGTAACGGTGCTCGGGCTGTCGGCGACGGTGTTTGGCTTGGTGCTGAGTGGTGCACCGGTTGCGAATGCTATCGAGAATGTCGCTGCTTTCAGTGATGCGATTGGCCTGAATAAGGACGGCTCGTTGTGGCTGTATCAGAATAACGCTATTCCAGGCTGGCCATTTAGCGGCGGTTCAACAAAGATCGGTCAGGGATTTGACGGGTACACAAACATTACATTCGCCGATATGGACGGTGATGGTCGTCCGGATATTGTTGCCTACCCAAAAAATCAAAAGGCTCAAGTGTTCCGCAATAATGGCTCCACGACGACACCATTTGCTGACAAGCCAGTCGCCAGCGATATTGACTATCAGGGTGATGCAGTGTTCGCCAAGCTGCACGGTAAAGACAGCCCGGCTTCACATGTTTATGTTGATAACAACGGTAACTTGATGGCAGGCAAAGTCTATCTACGCTACAAGAAGCTTGAAGGGACGTATGATTTCGTGTCAGATGAAGCCCGTCAAATCGGTCACGGTTGGAATAATGCTCGATCGATCGTTGCTGGTGATTTGAATGGTGATGGTTATGATGATATCGTCGCAGTACGCCAGGACGGTACGATGTGGGCATATCTCAATCGTGGACGCGACAACAAGACGACAATGTTCGAGAGCGGTCGTCAAATCGGTCATGGCTGGAACGGGTTTGATACCATTATGCTCGGTGATATGAATACTGATGGTCTGGCGGATATTGTCGGTCGGACGAAAGACGGACGGTTGCTGCAATATACAAATAGCGGCAATATGAATTGGCCGTTTAGTAGTGGTTCAGCAGAAGTTGGTCACGGTTGGAATGGATTTAAGTCGGTCCATCTGACAAACATGTGGTAATTTATTTCTCATAACCTAAACTTAGGGTAGCCTCGCTTTCATGCGGGGCTGCTTTGCTATGGTGCGCCTGGTATGATATGATAAAAAAGCTTATGGCAAAACAAAAATCGCGAACGTACGCTCGTAATCGCTCGAAGGCAAGTATCATCACCAACCGCAAAGGTCGGGAGCGGCTGTATGAAAATGACAGCATCTTTTTCGTAAAGTTGGTGGTGTGTGTCGTGCTGGCGGCATTGTGGTTGCGACTGAAGCAGCCGATTGAGCTGGGTGTGGTAGCGATCCAGGCGCTGCCGGTTGGACTGATTGTCGGCCTGCTTTTAGTGGTGTCGGTCGAGAAGTATCAATTTAATCGCAAGATTTGGTACGTGACGCTGATTTTAATGGCAATTGTGACATCATTTACGCCCGTAGGGATTATGATCTAGCCCGGGGTTATATTTAGCGAAAAACAGAGGCCGTAGAGTGCGATACCGGCCGCAACTGAGACATTAAATGACTCTTTAGCACCCCGCATGGGGATTTCGACAATGTGATCGCACCGCGCTAGAATGTCCGGCTCAATGCCATAGACCTCCTCGCCGAGGAGTAGGGCAAAGCGGGTTGGTGGCCGGAACGTATTGAGCTCTGTACTCGACGCTGACTGCTCTAGGGCAATCACAGGTAAGCGTTCCCTGCTGGCATTCTCCGCCAACCACTGGTGAATATCAACTACGTAGCTAAAGGGCAGCATTGTTTCTGCGCCTAGCGCAGTCTTGTGAATCTGGGCGGTCAACCTTTCGGTAATGTGCGGCAGCCTTGGATCGATAGACCGGGGATCGGCTAATCGTAAATCGGGGTACGGCGTATAGCCGCTAAAGATAATTTGTCTGACGCCAAAGCCTTCGGCTGTTCTCATAATTGCACCGACATTGTACGTCGAGCGAATATTGTGCATGAGGAGGGTAATTTCTGGCATGATATCATTATAGCACTCGCCCAAGGATAAGCTTTTTGCTATAATAAGGTTGATGGATGAAGATCGAATTCAACAACAACGTCGCGATCAAGATGAAGACGCGACCCGGAAACGAGCGGCGATTTTAGGCCTGCAGTATCTGGATGCTCGCGAGTTTGAGCAGACAATTCCGCTGATTCGTGATATTTTGACGATTGAAGAGATGTATAACGGACACGTTGTGCCGCTGGCGATAAACCCTGACGAGCAGTCATATCGGTTTGGCATTACGTCACAGACACCACAATCATTAGTAGCAACGATGACTAATAACTACCGCGAGCAGGGTATTATTGCTAAGTTCTTTCTAATATCGGCCTCGGGCTTTAGGTCGTTAATGCTGCGATTTGATCCGCCAAAGAAAGTGATTTATGATAATATCGAAATTGCCAAAGAGGGTGATAGTGACACACTCCAGCAGGTCAGCCAGACATTAGCGACCGTCGGCACGAACGACGTGTTTAACTATTTGATCGATCAGGCGGATCGGCTGAATGCGTCGGATATTCATATTGAGAATCAGCGCGATACTATTCGGGTGCGGATGCGCGTTGATGGCGCGCTGCACTCGGTGGCGGAGCTGGGCCGTGATCGTTATCGAGTTATCATGGCAGCGCTGGCTTCGCGAGCAAATATTTCGACGGCGTCCAATGAGCCGCAGTCGGGGCACATGCAGCAAGAAATCCATCGTGACGGTATATCACACCTCCTTAACCTCCGTGTCGAAGCAGTGCCAACCATGTATGGTCAAGACGTAGTGCTGCGCTTATTTAATTTTGACACCTCGATGTTGAACCTAGACTTGCTCAGTATCGGTGCGGCTGAGCGGGCGCAAATTGATGAGATCATTTCCCATCCGCGTGGTCTGGTGCTGTTAGTTGGGCCAACTGGCTCGGGTAAGTCAACGACTTTGTACAGCATTCTCAATGCGCTCAATACGCCGGATCGTAAAGTGATTACACTGGAAGACCCAGTAGAAAATACCATTCCCGGCATTACGCAGATCCCGATTGATACGACGGCTGGCCAGCGGTTTGATGATGGGCTGCGTAGTGTGCTGCGCCTCGACCCGGACGTGGTGATGGTTGGCGAGATCCGTGATCAGGAAACGGCCAAGACAGCAATTCAGGCGTCGATTACCGGGCATCTGGTGCTGTCAAGCTTTCATGCTAACTCGACGTCAGCGGCATTTAGTCGAATTATTGATATGATCGGGCAGAATCCAATTTTTAGTTCAGCGGTGCGCCTATTGATCGCTCAGCGGCTGGTGCGGCGCCTGCATGATGAGAGCAAGGAAGAGTATGAACCAGATGAGGCAACACGCAACTGGGTAAAGGAGGTCTTGCGGGATCTACCGTCACATGTTGATTGTCCTGATCTTGATACGTTCAAGCTGTGGCGACCCGTGGCGACCGACGAGGTGCCGTTTGGCTATAAGGGGCGTATCCCGGTAATGGAGCAATTGGTGGTGACTGAGGAAATTCAGAAGTTTCTACGTGGCGATATTGCTGATGTGCACACCGAGGCGATTGAGGCTACAGCCAAGAAACATGGCATGGTGACGCTGCTGCAGGCGGGCGTGCTAGCGGCTTTGCGCGGCGAGACGACACTTGAGGAAGTTAATCGAGTTATCTAGTGGACATCAAAAAGCCACGCTAAGGCCATCACTCCGACGGTTTCCATTATGATTGTTAGCATATGCGAATAGGGTTATGTGATAACACGAGCGACGGTTGACGGCACTCGCTCATCAAATGGCGAAGGAATGACTTCATCGGCCGTTGGGTTTTCAACTAGTGCCGCCAGTGCTTTGGCTGCTGCGAGTTTGTGCTGGTCGGTGATTTTTTTCACACTATGATCGAGCGCCCCGCGGAAGATGCCTGGGAAGGCCAAGGAATTATTAATTTGGTTTGGAAAATCGCTGCGGCCAGTAGCGATGACTGCTACGCCCGCCTCTCGGGCGACGTCTGGCATGATTTCTGGTACCGGGTTTGCCAGGGCAAAGATGATTGGATCCTCGGCCATTTTCTGCACTAATGCAGGTGTGAGCAGCCCAGCGCGCGACACACCGATGAACACGTCAGCATCGGTGATGGCGTCGTCAATGGAGCCGGATTGTGAAGCGTCGACGTATTCTAACAGTGCAGTTTTTTCCGCATTCAAATCAGTGCGAGACGCACCAACAATGCCGCGGCTATCTACTGCCATGATGTTCCTCGCGCCGTATAAGTGCAATAATTTGATGATGGCTGTACCGGCTGCACCCGCGCCAATGACTACAAATTTACAGTCTGCCAAATTTCGTCTCGTCAATTTCGCGGCATTGATCAGCCCCGCCAATACCACGACTGCGGTACCGTGCTGGTCGTCATGAAACACGGGGATGTCCAGTTCAGCTTTCAGGCGCTCTTCAATCTCAAAACATTTCGGTGCGGCGATGTCTTCTAGGTTAATCGCCCCAAAGCTCGGTGCGATTGCCTTGATCGCAGTAATAATTTCTTCTGGTTGGTGAACGTCCAGTACAACCGGCACAGCGTCGACATTAGCGAAATGCTTGAACAGCAGCGCCTTGCCTTCCATCACCGGCATGGCGGCTTTCGGTCCCAAATCGCCCAAGCCTAAAATCGCTGAGCCGTCAGAAATCACGCCGACTAGATTATTCGTCCAGGTGTACTTTGGTAAATCCGCTGGGTTTTCGGCAATCGCCTGGCTGACCGCACCCACGCCTGGGCTGTAATAGGCGCTTAATTTGTCACGGTCCAGTTTCTCCTGGTCACGCAAACTAGTGGTAATTTTACCCTTATATTTCTTGTGTAATTCAAGTGCTAGTGTATTGTAATCCATGCGGTCAATTATAGCGCAGTTTGGTGAAGTTTTCAGGAGTTGCTATCTTTGGGTAATTGTGCTAGAATTGATAACTAATTGTATCGGTGACATTAAATATCGAGTCTTTCAGTGTGGAGCTATAGGGATACAACTATATGGCCAGCTGTTAAGATCCCGAAACAGAGGAAAACAGTATGAGTTTTGAACTAATCAACAAAGTCAATCAAGCACAGAAAAAGCAAGCAGTTGTTGATGTCCGCAGTGGTGACACCGTGCGTGTGTACCAGAAAATTAAGGAAGGCAACAAAGAGCGTATCCAGATGTTTGAAGGTGTGGTTATTCGCACCGACAACAAACAGTCACACACCTCACGCATCACCGTTCGTAAAATTGCTTCAGGTGTTGGTGTGGAAAAATCATTCTTGCTGCACAGCCCGCTGATCGAGAAAGTGGAAATTGTCCGCCGCGCTAAGGTTCGCCGCAAGTTCCTCAGCTTCTTGCGTAAGCGCTCTGGTAAATCAGCTCGCTTGACTGCCAAAAACTTTGACCGCGTAGCTGTCAACAACGTGCATGACGCCAAGGCTGAAGCAGAAGCTGAACGCTTGAAAGAGGAGGCCGCACAGGCTGCCGCTGCCAAGCAAGCCGAAAAAGACGCTGCTCAGGCAGAACTTGACGCCAAGGCTGCCGAGGTCGCAACTCGCCACAAAGAAGCGTAATTAGTTTTGAGACACATAGGCCGCTCTCTCTGGGGGCGGTTTTCTCATGGTATAATGCCAATATGTCGATCTTTCACTATATCTCTGTGTTTGTTCCGGTGGCTTTGGCGTGTGCAGTGCCATATGTGTTGCGCCGCCATGGCTTCACCGACGAAAAGAAGTATCGCTGGTTGTTATACCTTGCCTGTGTGTTATTCTTCATCTCGTGGTATTTGCCGTCGCCGCTCATTGAGGGGCGAGACACCAGTTTTACGACGCATTTCGTGGGCGGCGGGTTGTTTACGGGACTAGTGTGGGTATATTTGGTGCTGGCGACACGCTGGCGGGCGCACTGGTTGGTGATGGCGTTCTCGGTGTTTGCGTTGGTGTCGGCGCTGGGCTGTATCAATGAACTGGCGGAATTATTTATGGTCAAGGTTGGTTTGGCGCACATCACGTTAGACGATACCAATTGGGATATCTTGGCGAACACATTGGGCACGGCGGCGGTGTGGCTTGGTTGGGTGGTCGTAAGATTAGCGGCAAAAAAGGGCCAGCACGCGCATGATTCTCGGCATTGATGAAGTTGGACGCGGGCCATGGGCGGGGCCGCTGGTGGTCGGTGCGGTGATTTTGGGCGGTGCCGAGATTGAGGGTTTGGATGATAGTAAAAAGTTGACTAAAAAACGCCGCGAGACGCTGGACGAGGTAATTCGTGAGCAGGCGGCTGCCTGGGCGCTAGGCTGGGTGAGTGCCAGTGAATTGGACGATGTTGGCATGAGCCAGGCATTACGGCTGGCGACGCGGCGGGCGGTGAAGCAAATTCAGTCGCAGTGTAAAGCGAATAATGTGGCGTTTGATGAAATTATCATTGACGGGACGGTTAATTTTTTGGCGGATACGGCACTGGAGCGATACGTGACGGTGATGGCCAAGGCCGATGGTTTGATCCCCGGCGTGTCGGCGGCGTCGATTATCGCCAAAGTAGCGCGTGACCAGTTTATGGCTGAGCAAGACGTGGTCTATCCGGGGTACGGCTTTGCGTCAAATGCTGGCTATGGCGTGGCCAAGCACCGCGTGGCGATTGAGCGGCTGGGTGTGACGCCGCTGCATCGGTTGAGCTTTGCGCCGCTACAAAAGTATGTGGGTAGCATGAAGTCACAGAATCTGCACCAGAAAAAGTCAAGTGCTCTACCGAATGAGTCGCCTGTCGGATATCCTCAGAAAATAATTCGGGACCCACGTAAAGTTGCCCAAATTTTTTCCGAGGATATCACTCCAGTCGATTTTGTAGACACCGAAGATGTTATGCAAATCGATGTACCAAATACCGCTCCAGAAACGGAAAAATTAGCAACAACTCGCCAAATTGGGGATAGGGGTGAACAGGCCGCCGCAGATTGGCTGACGACTGATGGTCATGAGATTATTGCCCGCAACTGGCGGACGCGGTACTGTGAAATCGATATTGTTAGCATGAAAGATGATGTGCTGTATTTCACCGAAGTCAAATATCGCAAGAATTCCAGATATGGTGATGGCTTGGCGGCGATTACCAACAAAAAACAGCGACAAATGCGCTTTGCAGCTGAGCTATTTATGATAAAACATCCGCAACACGAGGGGCGTGATATGCGGATGTTAGCTATAGCTGTCGACAGGGATTACAACGCCGAATGCCTAGTGGTGTAGGGTATAAATTTGGCGATGTGTCGTTAGTTAGGGTCTCGGTTGATTACTGCACTTTCGATGGAACAGTCTTCTATGGTGGCTTCAAATATATTGTTGCCGGCTGGCGTGTCGATAACGCGTGTTTTGAAGCCTGTGTCGCCTCGTGAGCAAAGGGCGGTTATCTCAAGAGTATGTGGAAATAGCTCACCCCTTGGCGTAGGATTACTGCTTGGTTCATTTATACCAGTAACTATGACATTGCCGCCGCCGGGGCAACCAACAGTAACTACTCCGAGCCTTGGCTCTCTAGTTATATTATATTCGTAAGTTTCAGCACTCTCAATCTGCGGTACTGCTAACGAATCGTGGCCGCAAGCCACGGAGACAGTCTTGTGTTCGGTGGTTCTCTTCCCTGAGCAGCCTACGACTCCAAATGCGGCTGTGCCAGCCATTAAAGCCCAAGCCACGGCCTTTTGCCCCAGCCTACGCGCGGTGTCAGCTATTTGGTGTAGTGTATCTCTCCGGTCTCCCTGGCTACCAATAGTGTTGTGATTTCCCATAGAATCTCCTTAAATTGAGTTAATTTATTACCTCAAACACGTGCCAACTCCACTCAGTGTGACTAAATGTTTATCCGTGATTATACCACTTGATATTACATAAGTCAATAGTAAAAGCGTATAACTCACATTACTTATTAAGCGCATCAATAACCGCGGCCTGATCCCGCTCAATCAGTGCTACTCTGCCAGCGATTTCGCGGATGCCCAGATCAATGGTGCGGGTCAGGGCTGGTTCGGCGCGCAGCGGCGTGGTAAATTCGGTGAAATCGTTTAACTCATCGCGGGTCAACAGAGCGCTGGCGGCGTAGCGGATAAAAGTATCGTAGCTTTTATCGCCGCCAAAGGTATCTTTCACCCACGACCAATTTTCTTTCAGCCAATTCCAAGCAATTTGCCGGTTTTCCCGCGTACGGATCAGATAAATAAACCAGCGGCTGGCATCTTGTGGACGTATGATAGTAGTATCCTTGATCGCTGTTAAAATTTGCTCGGTAGTTGCTGGATTCTTCGTCGAGGTCAAGCTTAGTGCGATATCAACCTGCAGGTCGGCTGACGGCGTATTCTGATATATCGTAAAAAGCTTGTCAATCATTTCTGGCGTCTCAAACTGTCTGACATTGGCGTTGATGATCAGCGGGCGAATTTCGGCCGGTAAATCATCTGGGTCGGTTTCGTCAAAGCGTCGTTTGGCCTCCGTGAGCGCTACTGAATCCTCACCATATAACATCAAACCCAGCGCTGCCGTGCGCCGCTCGCGATCATCATCAGACTCGCCGCTCCGTTCATCCCAGCCAAGTTCCATGAAGGTATCGTGGGCAAATTCAGCAGAAATCTGCTTGAGCCGAGCACGTCCTGCTTCGTTATCGTCAACAAATTTCCGTAATTCCGCCAGCGCACCGGCCGCCATACTAAAAACCTTCTCATTGGTCTCGTGCTGAAAAACGCATACCAGCGGTAGCAGCGCCGCCGAACTTTCTCGTCCAGCCCGTGTTAGCAGCGTCATGTCTTGCAGTAAGCAAATTTTATCTAATGTCGGTAATTCTGCCGCCTTTTCGATCAATCGGTCTCGCATTACTGAGTCGTAATGCGTTACGAAATGTCCGTTCAGTCCGCAGTTCAGTCGAACGTCGCTATTTATCGTAAATGTTTTCTCGCGCTCGGTCAGAATATCATCAAGCGGCTGATTGGCGAACAGCGGAATCGGCCACAGGACGTCGGACGGCTGATGATCACCGATGAAAAAGCGTTCCTGGCGCAGGGTGGCGGTAGGTTGTCTATCAGAACTATCTTGCTCGACCTGTATAATCGGCAAACCTGGCTGCGAAATCCAAGTGTTCATCAAGTCAACAATCGGCTGTTCGCTGGCGGTTTCTAGCTCCTGCCATAAATCATTACCAACAGTGTTTTGGTAAGCAAATTTTTCAAAATATGACTTCAGCCCTGCACGAAACGCCTCCTCGCCGATCAGCCGCCGTACCATCACCAGTAGACGCCCGCCCTTTGCATAGACAATTGCTGGGTCAAACAACGTGCTGATCTCATCCGGATGATTAACGTCGGCCTGCACTGGCTGTACACCGTCCAGGCTATCGCGCCGCAGTGCCGCGGTGACCTCGCTTGTCGCAAATTCCTCCCACATCCGCCACTCAGGGTGTAGCGCGTCGACCGCCACGTATTCCATCATGTTAGCGAAACTTTCGTTCAGCCACAGGTCATTCCACCACTGCATGGTCACTAAGTTGCCAAACCACTGGTGGCTGAGTTCGTGAGCGATGACGGTGGCGATAAAGCGTTTGGACGATTCCGGCGTTAATTTCGGGTCAGCCAGCAGGCAGCTTTCGCGGTAGGTGATGAGTCCCCAGTTTTCCATGGCGCCCGAAGAGAAATCTGGCAGCGCTACGTGATCGGATTTTGGCAGCGGATATGGCACGCCAAAATATTCATCGTAAAAATCAATTGAGTGAGTGGCGATATCCAGCGCAAAATCTAGGGTCTCCTCGCTCTGAGCTGGTGTGGCCCAGACATTTACCTCGACGCCAGAACTAGTGCGGGCAGTTTTCTTGTGTAGTTCGCCGACAACGAAAGCCAGTAAGTAGCTGCTCATCCGTGGTGTGGTGGCGAAGGTGGTTGTTAGCACGCCGTCGTCTTTAGAAGATTTGGCGACGGGCATGTTGCCTAGGACGGTTAGTTCCGGAGCAGTCACAAGCGTGACGTCATAGGTGGCTTTGGCAGCTGGCTCGTCAACGCACGGGAACACTTCCCGGGCATGGTGTGATTCAAACTGGGTGGCAAGCAGCTGCTTTTTCACGCCGTTGTGGGTAAAGTAGCACGGATACAGCCCGTGCATGGCGTCGGTGATAGTGCCAGAAAACTCAACACGAACGGTGCGCTGGCCGCTGGATAAATCTGGGCGCGATAGGCGCAGCTCATCAAATTCATCATGGGAAAACTCAGCTGGCTGATCGTCAATTAACGCTGAATGAATGGTCAAGTCTTTGGTGTGTAGCGAAATTAATTCATTAGTTGACTCGCCAGAAATGATTACCGTGCCAGAAAACACTTTTTCTTCAGCGTGCGTCAGATCGAGAGTTAATGTGTAATGATGTGGTATAAAGGTGTCGAGTAGGCGTGGAACTGTTTTCATACTTTCATTATAATATAGATTATGGCAACGGGGAAAATAAGGCGTCGGCAAATCATGGTACTGCTTGTCATGGCGGTGGTGGGTGCAGTAGTGTGGGCGGTGCAACTGCAGCAGCCGCGGGTCGCGCCGACTTCGCCGTCTATGCAGCAGCAATTGTTTGGTGATTCAAACGCTCAAGCGGAGTTAGCTAAACTAGAGGTTAAAGGTCGCGCACCTAAAACGGGCTACAGCCGCAAACAATTTAGTGATGGTTGGGGTAAAATGAGTGGCTGCTCGGTGCGTGAAGTAATTTTGGCGCGGGATCTAACGGAAACAAAAATTGACGATAAATGTCGCGTGCTGGCCGGGACACTACGTGACCCGTATACCGGCCGAACGATCAAGTTTCAGCGCGGGCCAGAGACCTCGTCGAAAGTACAAATCGATCACGTGGTGGCGTTGAGTGATGCGTGGCAGAAAGGTGCACAGCAACTACCACGTGAGGAACGAGAAAAATTGGCAAACGATCCGCTGAATTTGTTGGCCGCTGATGGTCCGGCCAACCAAGCCAAAGGCGATGGCGACGCCGCAACCTGGCTGCCTCCTAACAAACCGTTTCGCTGTCAGTACATTGAACGACAGGTAGCGATCAAGCGTAAATATCGTCTGTGGGTAACAAATGCAGAAAAAGAGGCGATGGGCAAGGTGTTGGCCAGCTGCGGCTCGACGTGATGAGTTGAGCTTCCGAGGACTTGATTGGTTGCAAATATTGCCCAAACCGCTTATACTAAACCCATGAAGATTTATCTTGGTTCAGATCATCGCGGCTTTGCATTGAAAGAAAAAGTATTTGCGTATTTGGCAAAGAATGGTTACGTGGTCGAAGATGTCGGTGGTCGTGAGCTCAATCCTGATGATGATTTTCCGCAGTTTGCAGCGGCAGCGGCGCTGCGGGTGATTGGTGATGATAGTGACGGTAACCCACGGGCGATTTTAATTTGCGGCGGGGGTCAAGGTATGTGCATGGCAGCGAACCGTTTCAAGGGGATCCGCGCCAGTGTTATCTGGGACGCACATGAGGCGAGGATGACCCGGCGTGATAATAATTCGAATGTACTGTGTCTACCAGCCAGGGTTCTCGAGGATAACGAAGTTGCCTGGAAGGGCATTGTTGAAACGTGGCTCAATACTGCATACGCGGATGCCCCGCGGTATAATCGGCGCAATGCGCAACTGGATGAAATCGTATGAGTAGTGTTATCGCCCCGGCAATTTTGGCAGAAAATGCCCAGCAATACAAAGAGCAGGTTGATAGAATCACTGGCTTTGCCGAGCGGGTACATATTGATTTGACTGATGGTGAATTTGCGCCAACCGTTACGATTGGTATTCCAGAGTTATGGGCGCCAGAAGGTTGGACGATTGATATTCATGCCATGGTAAACAAGCTGGATGAGTATGTGCCGAAGTTGATCACGCTGAGGCCGCACTTGATTATCATTCATGCTGAGGCCAAAGGCGACGTGCTGGGGGCACTCAAGGAAATTAAGCGTTCAGGTATCATGGCTGGATTGGCACTATTGAGACCAACGGTGCCGCAAACTGTTGAAGAACTTATTAAGGAAGCAGAGCATGTCTTGATTTTTAGCGGTGAGCTAGGCAAATTTGGCGGAACAGCCAGCCTGATGCAGCTGGAAAAAATTCGGCTCGTCAAGATGATTAATCCGAACGTTGAAATTGGCTGGGATGGTGGTGTGATGGTCGACAATGCTTATAGCCTTGTTCAGGGCGGTGTGAACATACTGAATGTTGGCGGGACAATTCAAAAAGCGACTGATCCGCCGGCAATGTTCGCTAAACTCCAGCAGGAAATTAGCAAGACGGGTGTGCTCGGGTAGTTTGCTATGAGCGAACTCACGATTGGCCGGCTAGAAGAGAGGGCGCGAGAACTACGACAGCTGGTTATTCGTCAAGTAGCAGCCGCCGGCAGCGGTCATGTGGCGGGACCGCTGGGGTTTGCTGATGTGATGGCGGTGTTGTATTTTCAGATGCTTAGATTGCGGCCAGAAGAGCCGGATTGGTCTGATCGCGATCTGTTCGTCATGAGTAACGGCCATTATGCGCCACTGCTATACGCAGCGATGGCGATGCGCGGATTTTTATCGGAATCAGAGTTAATGAGTTTGCGGCAGTTGGGCTCGCGGCTACAAGGGCATCCGGAGCGAGTGAAATTACCAGGGCTAGAGACGACCAGTGGGCCGTTAGGCTGCGGTCTCAGCCAGGCTGCTGGCATGGCGTACTATCTGCAGCACTTACAGAGCTCAGATCGCCTTGTATATTGTAGTTTAGGTGACGGTGAACTTAATGAAGGCAATATTTGGGAGGCAGCGATGTTTGCAGCTAAGTATAAATTAGGTCGCCTAATCGCCATCATTGACCGTAATACTATTCAAATTGGCGGCAGTACTGAGCAGGTCATGCCGCTGGATGATTTGGGCGAGAAATGGCGCAGTTTCGGCTGGCAGGTGCAGGAAATTGACGGGCATGACATGGCGCGAATTATCGCGGCAATTGAAGCAGCACAGGCAGTGCGCGAGCAGCCGAGCATGATCATCGCGCATACGATACCCGGGCGCGGCGTTGATTTTATGGAGGGTGATTATCGGTGGCACGGCAAGGCGCCGAATGCTGAGCAGGCCGCCGCAGCGCTGGCGCAATTAGATCTATCAGCCAAGAAACGGCCAGAAGAGGGGATGGGCGTATGAGCGTATTGCGGGACGATTGGCGCACGGGAAATACCGCGTCGATGCGGCTTGGTTTTGGTCGTGGGTTAGTTCACGCGGCATTGAACAATTCCCAAATTGTGGCCTTAAGCGCTGACCTGGCAGATAGCGTCGGCTTTGGCGAATTTGCCGAGCAAATCGGTGCACCGCGGTTTATCGAGGTTGGTGTGGCAGAGCAAAATTTGGTAACAGTAGCGTCAGGGTTAGCAGCGATGGGTAATATCCCGTTTGCGGCCAGTTATGCGGCGTTCAGCCCGGGGCGGAATTGGGAGCAAATTCGGACGACGATTTGCCTGAATGATCAGCCGGTCAAGCTGGTCGGTTCACATGCCGGGCTGAATGTTGGTGCGGATGGTGCGACGCACCAGATGTTAGAGGACATCGCGCTGATGCGGAGTTTACCAAACATGGTAGTCTTGGCACCGGGCGATGCCTACGAGGCCGAAATGATGGCAGCAGTGATGGCAGCTGATCCGCGGCCAAATTACGTGCGGTTGCCGCGAGCTGATATGCCGCTGTTTTTGGATGGCGAAGCGCTGATTGGCCAGGCGTCTGTACTGCGGCAGGGTACCGATGTGGCGTTACTCGGTACTGGCACGATGACGTATCAGCTGCTCATGGCGGCAGAACAATTGGCGTACGCCGGCGTTCAGGCAGAAGTCGTGCATTTTAACACTATCAAGCCGCTGGACGAAGCAGCGGTCATTGCTGCCGCCCAAAAGTGCGGCCGTGTGGTGACAGCAGAAGAAGGGCAAATCGCCGGCGGATTTGGCAGTGCGGTGGCGGAAGTACTCAGTGAAAAATTACCGGTGAAAATAAAGCGCATCGGCGTCCGCGACCAGTTCGGCGAAAGCGGCTCGGTAGCTGAATTATGGCAAAAGCATGGACTAGATGTCGAAGCAGTTGTCCGGCACGTAAAAGATGACCTGTCATTTATTTAGGCTTGCGCAGACGCCAGGGAATTTCTCGAGCGTCCACAGCTATACAGGAAATTGTCACAAGTGTCGCGATCTCCCATGCTGCTGCATAAGTGAAAATACCGAGTTCCCTCATGAGGATTGACCCCATGATGAGCCAAAAGATAAGGCCAGCATTTTGACGAAAGCCGTACAAAAATAAATTGTAAAACCCCTTCGCCTCTTTTCATTTTCCGTCACCACTGCTATAATAACCATAAGTAGCATAAGGGATAAAAGGGTATATGGGACTGACAATTTCTGACATTCGGCGCAATACCACGCATGCGCGCCATTTGATGCAGCGGACACGGGCGCAGCACTTTGCGGTCGGGGCGTTTAATATTGATAATCAAGAAACGCTGATCGCGGTGGCGCGAGCGGCGCAGAAGCTCCAATCGCCGGTGCTGGTGGAAGTATCGGATGCTGAAGTTAAAGCCATGGGGCTGGAGAACGTACGCGATTTGGTGGATAATTATAAGGCTGAATACGGCATTGAGATGTATTTGAACTTGGATCACGGTCCGACGGTGGAGGGCTGCAAGCGGGCGATTGACGCGGGTTATGAGTTTGTGCATATTGATATTTCCCAGGCAAATCATGATGCCTCGGATGAGGAAATCATTGCCAAAACTCGCGAAGTTGTCGAGTACGCCAAGTTCACTGGCGCGTTGGTGGAAGCCGAGCCGCATTATTTTTGGGGTTCGTCAAACGTCCATACCGAGGCGATTGACTATGAAGAAATTAAGAAAACCTTTTCCACGCCAGAGGGCGCGCGTGATTTCGTAGAGGCGACGGGAATTGACACTTTTGCGGCGGCGATTGGTAATTTGCACGGATTGTACCCGGTGCCGAAAGTGCTGGATTTGGAATTATTAGCGCGTATCCGCGAAGCGCTGCACTGCCAGATTTCGCTCCATGGCGGATCAGGCACGCCGCTGCATTATTTTAAGGCTGCGGCGAAAATTGGCGTTTCTAAAATTAACATTAATTCCGACATGCGCTACGCTTTCCGCACGACGCTGGAAAAAACCTTACGTGAAAATCCAAACGAATACGCCATCGTCAAACTAATGCCACCAGTGTACATGGCCGTTCAGGAGGTGGTTGAGACGAAAATTCAGGCCTTCGGTTCAGCCGGAAAGGCGGTGGTGTAATGGCAAGAATTATTACTGTTGGTGCTGGTGTGCAGGATGTTTTTTTAAGCCAGTCAGACGCCTTGGCTCCGGTGTGCGACAGTCCAGAACGTTGTTTTGCTAAGTTAGAACTTGGTGCCAAGGCCGACGTCAACCAGATCCATTTTTCGACAGGTGGGGGTGCGACGAATGCCGCGGTAACCTTTGCCAGGCAGGGCCACGAAGTGATGTTTTTGGGCGTTGTCGGCCGTGATCCGGCTGGCCAAGCAGTGCTGGATGATCTGGACGCCGAGAATGTTGATACGCGATATGTTCGATTTTCCCAAAAATACAATACGGGCTACTCGGTATTGTTATTGGCGCCAAATGGTGAACGGACAATTTTGACGTATCGCGGCGCATCAACGCATTATCACGCGGCTGATTTTACCGTGGCGGATATTGAGGCTGATTGGCTATATGTGTCGACGCTAGCAGGTCAGATGACGGTCTTGGATAAGGTATTTCGTGAGGCACGAGCAGCTGGTATGAAAATTTGTTTTAATCCAGGTAAGCGAGAGCTAGTGCAGCGGGAGAAGTTAATGGGACTATTGGGTGATGTAGAAGTATTGGCATTAAATAAAGAAGAAATGCAGCAGTTGGTACCGGGTGATGATCTGGAACAATTAGTGCGGCGAGCGAAAGAGCTCGTGCCGGTGGTGTTGCTGACAGACGGCGTGAATGGCTCGATGGCGTCTGATGGTGTAACGATTGTCAGAGCAGCGATGTACGAGGATGTGCCAGCAATTGATCGGACTGGCGCAGGTGATGCATTTGCCAGTGGCTTTTTGAGTCAGTGGGCTCATGGCGCCCAGCTGAAGGACGCAGTAGTATTTGCCAGCGCAAATTCAAGCTCGGTCGTCAATCATATTGGTGCTAAAACCGGTATCTTATATCAAGGTGCGCGACTACATGCCATGCCACTAAGCGAAAAGGAGTTTTAATGTCAAGAAACTTAACAAAATTATTGGGTGATTCAGTGCGGACACGGGTTGCTGTGAGCGAGCTCAGACGGATGGCCGGCGATGATAGCGATGTGAGGTTGATTACTGAAATTTTAGCTCGGGCTCATTCAATTATCCGTGCACTTGGGCTTGATCCGGCGGACACGACGGGCAGAGAAGTGTACCAGGCGCTAATGGCTGCTGCGCCGCGAATTGACCAGATAGCCTGGGCGAGAGCTAGCGACTGGGTGATGATGGACTTTGACGGGCAGGTCATCTCGTTTCATCCGGTGGATATCGTCGAAAATTACCATCATCAATTACCATACGGTCAGCATCGTATCGAATCTGGTAAGCGTGGGCTTGGCTATGAAATAACCCGTCGTTTTTCAGCCCATCCGCGCACGCACACGCCGACTGTTGAGCGCGTTGTCTGCGAGGGCGGGATTTGCTAT